>JAVVRZ010000002.1:300000-392725 GCA_036654455.1 Clostridia bacterium
CCCTTTGACTTTATAGCGTATAGGGATTACAATAGTATAAATATTTCTAGCGTAGGTCTTTCTAGCAATGCCCAAGAAGTTATACAAAGTTGCCCGTTTAGCGTTGGCGATACTACGATTGCAAATCGTGTAGTAACCGTAAGCAAGGTTGTGTCGGGCAATAAAATAGACTTAAACAAAGTTCCGCCAACCGCAGTTTTTAGAACAAGGCGTCAAGGCGACAAATTTGCCAAGTTTGGGGGCGGTACGGTAAGTTTAAGCGACTATCTTACGGATATTAAAATTCCGCTTAAAGACAGGGATAAGCTTGTTGTTCTTGCAAACGGGCAAGATATACTGGCAATAGTTGGCGTAGAAATCAGTCGTACCATTAAAGTCGACGACGATTCCAACGTATATTACATTAATTACAAATAGGAGAAATAACAAATGCAATGTAAAGATGTTAAAGAGGTACTTATTACAAAAGAACAGTTAGAGCAAAGAGTAACCGAGTTAGGCGCAATGATTACCAAAGATTACAAAGGCAAAGACCCCTTAATTGTTGGCGTACTTAAAGGCAGTTGGATATTCTTTGCAGATTTAATTCGTAAAATAGAACTAGGTTGTACGGTTGACTTTATCGACATAAGCACTTATGGTTCTAGCACTCGCAGTAGTGGCGAAGTAAGATTTAACAAGGACTTTGACAACTCCGTCGACGGCAAAGATATTATAATGGTCGAAGATATAATCGATACCGGCGTAACTATGAATTTTATAGTCAATTTGTTAAAGACAAGGGGCGCAAATAGCGTGCGTATAGCAAGCTTGCTCAGCAAACCCTCTCGTAGAAAAATTGATATTACCATTGATTATCTTGGTTTTGACATTCCCGACGAATTTGTAATTGGTTACGGACTTGACTATGCCGAAAAGTACAGAGGGCTTGACTTTATAGGTATTTTGCACGAGAATTGCTATAAATAAACGATAATTACATATTTTTTAAATAGCTAAAAAGTATATTTTTAATAGCTTTTTGGCTTGCTAAAAAAGGTGTTGACAAATTGTTTACTATATAATATAATTTTATTAACAACCTATCACGAGTGTTGGAGGGAACGGACCCGTTGAATACACAGCAACCTTACTTATGTTTAAGGTGCTAAATTCCGCAGGGAAACCTGAAAGATAGGGCAACAAATTTAACTTTATTGTTGTCTTTTCCTTTTTGGGCTAGACAACTTTTTTTGTGAGGATAAAATGGATAAAAAATTATTTACCAGCGAAAGCGTCACCGAAGGACACCCCGACAAAATTTGCGACCAAATTAGCGACGCTATTTTAGACGCAATTTTAGAAAAAGACAGTTCGGCAAGAGTAGCTTGCGAAACCGTCGTTTGTTGTGGCACAACTTTTATTATGGGTGAAATTACTACTAATTGCTATGTAGACATTCAATCGATAGCTCGTCAAACTATCGCCGACATCGGCTACACTAGGGCTAAGTTTGGTTTCGACGCTTCTACTTGCGCCGTGCTTACAAGCATTACCGAACAATCGCCCGATATTGCCTTAGGCGTTGACCGTCTAGGCGCAGGCGACCAAGGTATGATGTTTGGTTATGCGTGTAACGAAACGCCCGAACTTATGCCTATGCCTATTATGCTGTCGCATAAGATTGCTCGTAGACTTGCGACCGTACGCAAAGAAGGTATTTTAAGTTATTTAAGACCGGACGGCAAATGTCAAGTTACGGTAGAATATGACGGCGACACTCCAATTAGAGTCGACGCCGTAGTTGTTTCGGCTCAACACGCCCCCGACGTAAGCCAAGCTCGTATTCGTCAAGACATTATCGAGAATGTAATTAAGGTTGTAATTCCCAGTAATCTTCTCGACAAAGACACCAAGTTTTTTGTAAACCCAACCGGCAAATTTGTCGTAGGCGGGCCAAGCGGAGACTCCGGACTTACGGGTAGAAAGATCATTGTCGACACTTACGGCAGTAGTTGCCCTCACGGTGGCGGTTCTTTTTCAGGTAAAGACCCTAGTAAGGTTGACCGTTCGGCAACCTATATGGCTCGCTATATTTGCAAAAATTTAGTAGCCTCTAAATTAGCTAGCAAGGTTCAACTACAAGTATGTTACTGTATCGGCGTAGCCGAACCTGTTTCTATCGACGTTGAAACTTTTGGAACTTCCAAACTAAGCAAACAAGAATTAACCGACATTGTCCGCAAAGAATTTGACTTAACACCGCAAGGCATAATTAATAAACTTGATTTACGTAGGCCTATTTATAAAAAGACGGCTACTTACGGCGCATTTGGCAGAGAAGATTGTTCGTGGGAGCAAACCGATATGGCTCAAAAATTAAGCAAATATTTAAGGTAATTAATGGAAATTCAAGGCGTAGTCAGCGACATTATTTTTTATAATCAGCAAAACGGCTATTCGGTAATTTCGGTTAAAGCAAGCGACAAAGAATATACTTGCGTAGGCAATCTCCCGGTTATATCTAAGGGAGAGCAACTTGTTTTAAGCGGTTACCTAACTACGCACTCGCAATATGGCGAGCAATTTGTCGTGCAAAACTTTACTATAAGGGCTCCGCAAAGTCAAGAGGGCATTATTAAATATTTGTCAAGCGGATTAATTAAAGGCATAGGCGAAGCTACTGCGAAAAAAATTTACGACGCTTTTGGCGTAAATACTTTGGAAATAATAGAAAAAGAGCCAGCTTTACTTGCTAATATCAAAGGCATTAGCGTAAATAAAGCAAATGATATCGCAAGCAGTTACAAGAGTATTGTAACTATGCAACAGCAAATAATGTTTTTGCAACAATACAACATTACTATAAATACGGCGGTAAAAATTTATAACGTTTATCAAGACGCAACTAAAAGCGTAGTCAGTCAAAATCCTTATAAATTAATCGACGATATTGACGGTATCGGTTTTATTTCTGCCGATAGAATAGCCCACAATATGGGCATAGACTATGATTCGCCCTTTCGTTTGCGTGCGGGAATAATCTATTGCCTTAAAGAAAGCGCCGAAAAACTCGGCAATACTTTTATATCAAAAGACGACTTAACAAGCAAGGTTTCTAATTTGCTTGAACTTGATTTGTTAGATAAATACGCTTCGGTCTATGACGAGATTATAGGCAGGCTTACGCTTGACGTTACGATTAGAGTATTTGACATAGGTTTGACAAGTTGCGTGTCGCTCTCTAAGTATTACAATATGGAAAAAGCTATCTCGGCAAAATTAATTCAAATTAAGAATCAATCAATAGACGTTCAAGGCGATTTTTCTTCTTTAATTGCCGAATTTGAGCGTATTAATAATATTAAATTGCACAATAGTCAAAAAGAAGCCATAATTAGCTCGCTTACTAATGGCGTAACTGTAATTACAGGCGGACCGGGAACGGGCAAAACCACAATTATTAAGTGCATAACGCATATTTATTCGACTTTTGGCAAAAAAATAGAGCTCACTAGTCCAACGGGCAGAGCCAGCAAACGGCTTGCGCTTTCAACGGGCAAAGAGGCTAAGACCATTCACCGCTTGTTGGGCGCAGGTTACTCTAATGGCAAGATGGGCTTTCTTTACGACCAATACAATCCGCTTCAAGCCGACGTAGTAATCGTAGACGAGGTGTCAATGGTTGATGTTTCTATCGCTTACAGCTTGTTTAAGGCGCTAGATTCCTCTACACGGCTTATACTTGTAGGCGACAAAGACCAACTTCCCTCAGTTGGCGCAGGTAACGTGCTTTCCAATATTATTTCTAGCGGTGTAATAGACGTCAAATATCTAACTCATATTTATAGGCAGGAACAAGACAGTTTGATTATTAGCAACGCTCATTTAATCAATAATTGTAAAATGCCAATTTGCAACAACGCCAGTAAAGACTTCTTTATAATATCTAAAAATAGTCAAGACGAAGTTTTTGAAGAATGTATGCAACTTATTTCAAAGCGTTTGCCGACTTATAAGGGCGTAGAAGGCGGAGAAATTCAGCTTTTGGGCGCATTAAAGAGCGGAGTCGCCGGAGTTGACAATAGCAATAAATCATTGCAACGTTTGCTTAACCCCGCTTCTACAAGCAAACAAGAGATTAAATTAGGCGATACTACGTTTAGAGTTGGCGACCGAGTTATGCAAACTGTCAACGACTACTCGCTTGATTGGTATAAAAGTGGAATTTTCGGTTCGATAGAGTATGGGCAAGGCGTATTTAACGGCGATATCGGCGTAATTAATTCGGTAAATAAATCGAGTAACACCCTAGAAATTCTTTTTGACGACGGACGGACGGCTCAATATAATAACGTTGACTTATACAATTTAAGCCTAGCTTACGCTATGACAATTCATAAGAGTCAAGGTAGCGAGTTCGATTGCGTAGTTATACCCTTAGTATCCGGGCCTCCTACAATTCTCAACAAAAACTTGCTTTATACCGCAGTTACCAGGGCAAAAAAAGTGGTAGTATTAGTTTGCAACAAAAAGATTTTGTCAATGGTTGTGCACAACAATTATATAAGCGAGCGTACGACCCTACTAGATAAATTTTTAAACGAGGACTTTAAGAGATATGAAGGTATCGTTTAAGATTAAACAACAAATAGCTCAAACGCTAGGAAACTATGATTTTTGTTGTATTGGTTGCAGGCGAGATATTTTTGACGGCTTATATCTATGTAAAGATTGTTTGAAACTTCTCAGTTATAATAATGGCAAAACTTGCGACAATTGCGGTACGGCGATTTATGGAATAAGCAATTATTGTAGCAAATGCGGAAAAAGAGAATGTTATTTTAAGCGAGCGTATTCTCCGCTTATCTTTGAAGGCGAAGTTCAACGCCTTATGCACTCTTTTAAGTTTGGCGGTCGTTCAAGTTACGCTCTCCCTTTTGCCAAACTGTTAGCAGACTATTTTGCTTGCCTTAATCTAGATATCGACCTAGTTACATCTGTGCCGATGCACGAAATTGATAAAAAAGAGCGTGGATATAATCAATCTTATTTACTTGCGAGTAGTTTTTGTGATATACTAGGCTTGAAATATGTTCAAACTCTTGAAAAAATTAAACAAACTCAACCGCAAGAAAAGCTCAATTATGTAGAGCGTATGCGAAACCTCAACAACGCATTTCAACTAATTGACAAAAATATAATTAAAGATAAGAATATTTTGCTTATAGACGACGTGTTGACAACGGGCGCTACTGCAAACGAATGCTCTCGAATTTTTAGCAAAGCCAACGCAACTACCTATGTATTAACCCTTGCAAGTCGCAAGGAAACTATAAAAACGGAGTAAATAAAATGAACGAATTAGGCGGAGCAAATAAGAAACAACTTAAACTTTTATTCAAGCAAGTTAAAAAAATTGTCGAGCTAGCAGACAAATACAAGGCTATGAGCGACTTAGAGCTTTCTAACCAAACCCAAGCGTTAAAGCAACGTTTAAGCAAGGGAGAAACCGAAGACTCTATTCTAGTCGACGCATTTGCCGTTTGCAAAGAAGCAAGCGCAAGGGTGCTTAATATGCGTCACTTTGACGTTCAATTAGCCGGCGGAATAGCGCTACATCAAGGTCGAATTTGTCAAATGGCAACAGGCGAGGGCAAGACGCTAGTTGCGACTCTACCTGCTTATCTTAACGCTCTTTCGGGCAAGGGCGTGCATATTGTAACTGTCAACGATTACTTAGCTAAGCGTGACGCCGAGTGGATGGGCAAAGTTTATAAGTTTTTAGGTCTTACCGTCGGGGTAATTTACTCTAATCAACGCCACGAAGAAAAAATTAAAGCATATAATTGCGACATTACCTACGGCACAAACAACGAGTTTGGTTTTGACTATTTAAGAGACAATATGGCAACTTCGCTTGCCCAACGTGTTCAACGCCCCCTCAACTTTGTAATTGTCGACGAAGTTGACTCAATTCTAATCGACGAAGCTCGTACCCCTTTAATTATTTCGGGGCGTGCTAATAAATCGTCGGATATGTATGTTAAGGCAAATCGTTTTGTCAAGACACTACAAAAAGGCGTCGACTATGAGATAGACGAAAAAGATAAGGAAGCTCAACTTACCGACGAAGGCATAGCCAAAGCCGAAAAGTTCTTTGAAGTTTCTAACTTATCCAATATAGACAACACCGAGATTAACCACTTTATCAACAAAGCCTTAAAGGCTCACGCTATAATGAAGCGTGACAACAACTATATTGTCGAGGGCGGAAAAGTTATAATTGTCGACGAATTTACCGGTCGCAAAATGATAGGTCGTCGCTATTCGGCAGGGCTACACCAAGCAATCGAAGCCAAAGAGAACGTCGCAATTAAAGACGAAGACCGCACGCTTGCAACGATTACCTTCCAGAACTATTTTAGACTATATCGCACTTTGTCGGGTATGACAGGAACAGCCAAGACCGAAGAAGGCGAATTTAATTCGATATATAATTTGGACGTTATTGTAATACCTACTAATCTTCCCAATGCGCGCAAAGACTTCAACGACCAAATTTATTCTACTAGACAAGGCAAATTAAAGAGTTGCGTAGAAGAAATATACGCTCGTCACCAAAAAGGGCAACCATTGCTAATAGGTACTATTACGGTAGAAAAGAGCGAAGAGCTTTCGTCTATGCTTTCTAAACGAGGCGTTAAACATAATGTCTTAAACGCAAAGAATCACGCTCGTGAGGCTGAAATTGTCGCCCAAGCCGGTAGATTCGGTTCGGTTACAATAGCTACAAATATGGCAGGCAGAGGCACGGATATATTGCTAGGCGGTAATGCCGAATTTTTGGCTCGTCAAGAAATGGCTCGGCTAGGACACCCCGAAGAAGATATTGAAATAGCTACAAGCTACGCTGACGGCGACGAACACGCCCAAGAAGTTAAGGCTATATATAGAGATTTATACGCTAAATTTAAAGTCGAAACAGATATTGAGAAGTCTAAGGTTATCGAAGTCGGCGGTTTACACATAATCGGCACAGAACGCCACGACAGCAGACGTATCGACAACCAGTTGCGTGGCCGTGCAGGCAGACAAGGCGACGTAGGTTCGTCAGTATTTTACATTTCAGCCGAAGACGATATGATGCGTATCTTTGGAGGCGAAAAACTTAAAGCAATTCTTCAATTTATGCGTGTAGAAGAAGATCAACCAATAGAGGCTAAGGCATTGTCTAAACAAATAGAAGCGGCTCAAAGGCGTATCGAGGGCATACACTTTTCTTCAAGAAAGACAGTTTTGCGTTTTGACGACGTAAATAACGTTCAACGTAACACAATCTATCAAGAACGTAATAAAGTGTTAAACAATCTTGATATTCACGCCGAAATTCTTAAAATGACTCGCAGTTACGCAAGAAAAGCCTTAGAAGACGCTTGCGACGGCAACGAAAAAGTTCGCACGTGGAACGCAAGTCAAGTAAACGATATTTTAAAAACTAAATATTTTCCAGTCGACCAAGATTTTGTCGACGCCGATATGATTTACGGCTATTCCGCTCGTGAAATATTAGATAAGTTAACCAAACTTACCGCCGATATGTTAGAGCAACGAGCCGAGATATTAAAAGAGCAAGAGATTAACTTTTTCGACCTAGAACGTTACATTTTACTACGTGTAACCGACGAGAAGTGGATGGACCACTTAGACGCAATGGACGACCTTATGCAGGGCGTAGGGCTACAATCAATAGGCAGTCACGACCCCTTTGCAGTTTACAAAGAACAAGGTTTCAAGCTGTTTGAAGATTTAATGGACGACATACAATTCTCTACTGTAAGATATTTGTTATTTGCCCAAGTCGATAGGTTACAACGGCCTAAGTCCGTTCTTCAAAAAGCTAAAAAGGAACTTGCCGAAGGCGAAAAGCCAAATTTCAACGATTTATGTCCTTGCGGTAGTGGTTTAAAATATAAAAATTGTTGTGGTTTAGCCGAAGCGCAAAAAGCTAAGCAGGAATGGCGCAAGTCTAAACATAAGGAATAATCAAAGCGACCCTTACTTTAAAGATAGAAAGTAGGTAGCAAGCAATATATTTTACTAATAGGCTAATTACCCAGTAGCGGTTTATTTAGCGACAACTCTGCCAAATATTAGTAAGGCAAACAAATCATTTAAATTTTTAAACAAAAGGGGTGACGATAAGTGTTTATCATTGAAGATATTAAAAAATTTTGCAAAGATTTACTTAAAAAACTTAACGGCGTAGGTGATTCACTTTGACTTGCCAAATAAACATAAGCAACTCGAAGAACTTAAACTTTCTCAGCAATCGCCAACTTTTTGGGACGACGTAGATAAAGCTACTGCAATTTCTCAACAAGCTAAACAAATACAAGAGCAATTATTAACTTTTACAAATTTGCTCAAACACTTGCAATCAATCGCCGAATTGCTTACTCTTGTAGACGACCAGGCTACGCTACAAGAATTATCCGCCGAACTTGACCAGTGTTATAATTCGGTTCAACACTTAGAAGTGCAGACTCTTTTAAGCGGTGAGTATGACGCAAACGACGCAATTTGTACCTTACACGCAGGCGCAGGCGGTACGGAAGCGCAAGACTGGGTTGAGATGTTATTTCGTATGTACAGCCGTTACGTCGAACGAAGCGAGTTTAGTATGGTTGTATTAGATAGGCTTGACGGCGAAGAAGCCGGCATAAAGAGCATAACTTTCCAAGTGCAAGGTCCTTACGCTTACGGCTACCTTAAAGCCGAAAAAGGCGTGCATAGATTAGTTAGAATTTCGCCTTTCGATAGCAATAGTCGCAGGCATACTTCGTTTGCCTCGCTTGAAGTTATTCCTAAAATTAACGACGAACAAGAATTTCAAATAGACGAAAAAGAACTTCGCATTGATACTTACCGCAGTAGCGGAGCGGGCGGACAACACGTTAACAAGACAGATTCGGCAATAAGAATTACCCATATACCCACAAATATTGTTGTGGCTTGCCAAAACGAGCGTTCGCAGGTGCAAAATAGAGAAAAAGCAATGGAAATGCTTAAAGGAAAATTAATCGAACTTAAAGAACGGCTTAGAGAACAGCAACTTAGCTCGATTAAAGGCGAAGTTAAGCGTATTGAGTGGGGCAGTCAAATTCGCTCTTATGTCTTTATGCCCTACACCTTAGTTAAGGACCATCGCACAGGATACGAGAATACTAATATCAACCAAGTGATGGACGGGGATATTCAAGGCTTTATCGAAGATTATTTATATAAGGCGTACTAGACCTTTTAGGGGCAATTTGCTAAGGACATTTTAATGAATAAAGATTTAACAGTTTTAGGCATAGAGACTTCTTGCGACGAAACTTCGGCTTCGGTAGTCGTAAACGGCAGAAAAGTACTTTCTTGCGTAATTGAGTCGCAAATTAATATTCACCGCATTTTTGGCGGAGTCGTACCCGAAGTAGCTAGTAGAAATCACGTAGAAGCAATCGACCGAGTGGTTAAACTTGCTCTTAAAGAGGCAAATCTAACTCTACAAGACATAGACCTAATAGGCGTGACTTATGGCGCAGGCTTAGTAGGCGCTTTGCTTGTCGGCGTTTCTTACGCTAAGAGTTTGTCGCAAGCAAGCAATATTCCATTAATTGCAGTTAATCATATCGAAGGGCATTGTTGCGCAAATTACATTACGCATAGCGAGCTTACTCCGCCTTTTATTAGTCTAATGGTTTCGGGCGGACATACGGCGATAAGTCTTGTTGAAGATTATTTAACTTATACAACGCTTAGTTCAACCGTAGACGACGCAATAGGCGAAGCGTTTGACAAGGTCGCAAGGCTACTAGGGTTGCCTTATCCGGGCGGGCCGGAGATAGATAGGCTTGCTAAGCTAGGTTCAAATGTTCTACCTTTTCCAAGTATTTTACTTAGTAACTTTAACTTTTCTTACAGCGGTATCAAGACTGCCGTAGCTAACTATATAAATAATTCCTTGTCAAGGGGCTTAGAGCCTTCTAGCCAAGACATTTGCGCCAGTTTTACTTTTAACGCAATTGACGGGCTAATTACTGCGGTAACCCACTTTGCAAAACTTTATAATTTAAACAAAATCGCTTTTTCGGGCGGTGTTTCGGCAAATAGTTATTTAAGAAGTCGGGCGCAAGAGCTAGCTAAACAAGGCTATTTAATCTATCTACCCGAATTAAAATATTGTACCGATAACGGCGCAATGATAGCGTCAAGAGCCTACTTTCAATATGTCGCAGGCGGTCAAACAGCCGAGCTTACTTTAAACGCCGAGCCGACATTAAAGTTAAGGGGCGAGATAAGCAAAAAGATACAGCGTAATAAAATCTCCAAGTAAGCTCTTTTTGCATTAAAACAAAATAATTAAAATATATTTTAAGGAGTTATACTTATGAAAACATTTTTATTTGGTAACGCTAAGGGCAAGACGGAAATAATCGTGCGCATTGCAATTATGATGGCGCTAACCGTACTTATGCAATTTGTCACAGGCTTTGCCAAGATTCAATTACTTACGGGCAGTTTCGTCAACTTATTTTTATTTCTTTCTGTAATGCTTACAGGCTTAGTTGGAGGTTTATGCGTTGGCGTAGTTACGCCTTTTATTGCGCTTGCATTTGGTCTTAACCCCAACATCTTGCTTGTGCCTTTTATTGCGCTTGCTAACGGAATTATGACGGCGACATTTGCTCTTGTATGCAAATTATTAAAGGTCGAATCTCGTGAAATAGGTTGGCAGATTGCAATCGTAGCTTTGGCTATTGTTTTGGGCGCAACGCTAAAATTCTTATTTATGTACTTTGTTTGCGTAAAGCTAATTTTCCCGTTATTTATGGCTGATAAGATGTTGAAGGCTGTTTCGGTAGCCTTTGGCGTAACGCAACTATTTACGGCTTTAATAGGCGGACTAGTAGCTACTATGTTAGTCTATCCGTTAAAAAGAGCTAAGCTTTTATTTAGCCCGGCTCAACCCCAAGAGCAAAACTTATAATATTTAGGCAATTATTTAAATAACTAAATAAATCAATATATTTTACTAAAATACAAGCAACGCTAAAAAGGACGGCTAATGAGACAAATCTCAAATATCGAATGTATTAAGGCAAGTAGCGTTCAAGGGTTAACCGACAGTCAAGTTGCGCAAAGAGTAAGCGCAGGCGAAACAAACGTAGTTAAGCGGACTGTCGGCAAATCTTACTGGGCAATAATTGTTGACAATATCTTAACAATTTTTAATCTAATAGGGCTTATAGTTTTTATTCTTATGATTATTTCTAAGAATTGGGGTAACGCCTTTTTCTATGTAATAATTCTCGCTAATACTTTAATCGGCGTAGGTCAAGAAATTAAGGCAAAACTTGCGGTAAATAAGTTGTCTTTGCTTGTTTCGCCTACTATTACAGTGGTAAGAAACGGGCAAGAACAATTAATTTCCTTGTCTTCTCTTGTGCTTGACGACGTTATTGTTTTGTCGTCGGGCAAGCAAATACCAGCCGACTGCGTTGTAATTTCGGGTAGCGTCGAGGTTAACGAAGCTATGCTTACGGGCGAATCGCTACCTATTAGCAAAAGTATAGACGACTCTTTAATGTCGGGCAGTTTCATTATGGCAGGCGTTTGTCACGCAAGGGTCGAACACGTTGGCAAACATAATTATGTCGAACAACTTGCTAGTCAGGCAAAGAAATTTAAAAAAACTAAAAGCGAACTAATGGTTTCGATATCAAGAATTATTAAAGTAATAGCTATTCTAACTCCGCTTTTTGGAATAGGCACTTTTTTAGTATCTTATATTAAATTTGGCAATGCTTGGCAAGACGCTATTGCAGTAGCTAGCGGTTCGGTAATTGGTATGATTCCTGCCGGCATGGTATTGCTAACTTCGGTTACGCTTGCCGTTTCGGTTATAAAAATGGCGAGAAAGAAGGCGTGGGTTAAAGACCTATACAGTATAGAAACGCTTGCTAGGGTAAATTGTTTGTGTCTAGATAAGACCGGCACAATTACCGACGGAACAATGAGCGTCGAACAATTTATTCCTCTTGTAGATAACCCAAGTTTATTTAGCTATGTTTCTACCTTGCTTTCGGCTACAATGGACTCTAACGATACCGCAAAGGCTCTACGTAGACATTTTAACGATACGGCTTTGCCCTTTACTTCGGCAATGCCTTTTTCAAGCGACCGCAAATATTCTTCCGTTACGATTGAAGGCGTAGGTCAAGTGTTGTTAGGCGCTCCCGAGTTTATTTTACAAGATATTAGCGACGAACTCTCGTCTCAACTTGCTAGTTTTACTTCGCTAGGGTTGCGAGTCCTTGTCGTTGCAATCAAGCAAGATAATTCTAGTGAAGTTGCAGTTCAAGGGATAATTACTCTTTTGGACAATATTCGTCCCGACGCCCAAGAAATTATACAGTGGTTTTACGACAATTCGGTAGACGTTAAGATTATTTCGGGCGACAACGCTCAAACTGTTTCTATAATAGCCGGCAAGGTCGGCGTAGTAGGGGCGGAAAAGTATATTTCTCTTGACGGGTTGACCGATGCGGAAGTTTGTGATATGGCGACAAAATATACTGTTTTTGGTAGAGTTAAGCCTCACCAAAAAGCTTTGCTAATCTCAACTCTTAAAAAATTTGGATTGACCGTCGCAATGACAGGTGACGGCGTTAACGATATTTTGGCTATGAAACAAGCCGATTGCGCAATTTCAGTAGCAAGCGGTAGCGAAGCTTCGCATAGCGTTGCCCATATAATTTTAATGGACAATAAATTTTCCTCTTTGCCAAAAATTGTCAGCGAGGGTAGGCAAGTAGTTAATAATATTCAAAATAGTTCGGCGTTATTTTTAATGAAGACCGTAATGACGCTAATCGTTACGTTATTTACCCTTGTTTTGGGTATCAATTATCCGTTTGAACCAATGCACCTATACGTAGTAGACTTTTGCGTTATAGGTATTCCTGCATTTTTCCTAGCGCTAAGACCGAATAAGAACCTTATTCGGGGCAAATTTTTAACAAATACGCTGTATTCTACTCTTCCAAAGGGAATAGCTTTGGGGCTAAGCGTAATAGGCGTATATGCTTTTAACTTTATATTTAACTTTGACCACGATTCAATAACTACGACGGCTATGCTAGCTATGTCTTATTCGGGAGCGATAGGGTTGTTTGCTTTATGCCGTCCGTTTAACTTAGTCAATCTTGCCGTTGCGGTAATTAGTCTAGTTGCAATGACATTTTACTTTTTAGCGTTTGACTATGTATTTGAGAATTTTATCAAGGGCTTTGACGAAACTATGCTTTTTTATGTAGTATGTAGCGTATTAGTTTCGGCGGTAATAATTGTAGTAGGCAATATAGTAACCAAAAAATTAAAAAGAAGAGGTATGATACATGGAACAACTTAAATTTTTTAGACAACAAGTAGCAAAAATTAAAGCGTTAGAATTTTATAGTTTTCTTGAAGGTTGGGACGCTCAAACCGAAGCGCCTAAGGGTTGCTTCGAGCAACGCTCTAAGTATATTGGCATACTTACCGATATGCTTTATTCTTTAAGCGTAGACCCGGAATATGTTGACTGCGTAACTTACTTGTCAACTTGTGACGAACTTGACGACAACACTAAGCGTGAAGTTAAATTAGTAGCCAAAAATATAATAAATATGCAAAAATTGCCCAAAGACGAGTATATTCAATACGTTCAATCTTTAAGCGTAATACAGAGCAAATATTTCGAGTGTAAGACGGCAAACGACTATTTGACCTTTGCGCCTTACCTAGCTCAAATTTTTGATTGGCAAAAAAAGTATTGCAAGTACTTAGCTACCGATAAACTTAACGGTTACGACGTTTTGCTTAACGACTATGAAGAAGGGCTAACTCAAAAAGAATATGATGGTTTCTTTAACGCTTTAAAGACAAGACTTATTCCTTTTGTCAAAAAAGTTCTCGCCAAAAAAATTGACGCTAACACCGAATTTTTATACAAATCTTACCCAATAGATAAACAAAGGGAGTTTGTCGAATATATTCGCAAGGTTATGTGTTACGACCCTAATCACAGCGTAATAAAAGAAAGCGAACACCCTTTTACAAGCGGAGTAGATAGCGACGACGTAAGAGTAACCATTCACTACTATGAGAATAACTTTGTGTCTTCAATTTTTTCGGCAATTCACGAGATGGGACACGCAACTTATGAAAGGCAGGTTGACCCTAGTTTGATTGACACTTTGCTTAGCGGAGGTTCTTCAATGGGCGTCCACGAGTCGCAAAGTAGATTTTACGAGAATATTATCGGGCGTAGCGAAATTTTTTGGCAAACGCATTTTCCAAAGTTGAAGGAACTTTTTCCAACTCAACTTGCAAACGTTACGGCGCAAGATATGTTTAGGGGTGTAAATATAGCTAGCGCAAGTTTGATAAGAACTGAGGCGGACGAGCTAACCTATTGCTTACATATAATGTTGCGTTACGACTTAGAAAAGCTCTTGATAAATGGCGAACTTACAGTAGACGAATTACCTAAAATGTGGAATAGTCTGGTAAAAGAATACTTAGGCATTGAGGTAACAAGCGATAAAGAAGGCCTTCTTCAAGACGTTCACTGGCCATCGGGTTCGGTTGGCTATTTCCCAACCTACGCTTTGGGTTCGGCAATATCGGCTCAACTTTATCATAAAATGAGGCAAGAAATAGACGTAGACCAAGCTATCGCTTCGGGCAATCTTGCCGTAATTAACGCTTATTTAGCCGATAAAGTACATAAATTTGGTAAGTCAAGAAATACCGAAGAAATTTTGCTTTATGCAACCGAAGAAAAATTTAACCCTACGTACTTTATAGATTATTTAATTGAGAAGTATAGTAAAATTTATAATATTTAAATTAAAGAAATATAAATTATATTTAGTATGTTTAATAAAAAAAATAGAGCTTAGTTTAATATAAGCTCTATTTTTTAGACAGCTAATTTTTAAAAGTTACGTTTGATTATTTAGCCAATTCTTGTTTGTACGCTGAAATAATTATTTCGGATAATCCCTTGCGTGCATCAACCGTAATTGGGTGCGCTATGTCTTTGTATTCGCCGTCCTTTGCCTTTCTACTCGGCATAGCGACAAATAAATTCTCTTTGCCTTCGATTACCTTTATATCATGTATTACAAAGTAGTCTTCAATGGTAATAGATGCAACAGCTCTTAGCTTAGTATCCTCTTTGTCTACTATGCGTACTCTAACATCTGTAATTTTCATTTTTATCTCCTATACTTTTACTGTTAGTACATTATAAGAAAGTTTTTGTGATATTGCAATACTTTTTGTAAAAGTTTTTCATTTATTTGTAAAGTTTTTTCATATTTAGTCGATTTTTGAAGAATTTAAATAAAATATATCTTTTATACATACATAGCGGTTGCTTAATCATACAATTTAATATGAAAAAGTACACCTTTTATTTTTTAGGAATAGGCGGAATAGGTATGTCGGCGCTTGCAAACTACCTATTTTGTTGCGGTCATAATGTTTCGGGTAGCGACCTAGTTAGCAACGCTCAAACCAAACGCTTGCAAAGTTTGGGTGTAAAAGTAGTAACAGGTAACAATAAAGATAACCTTGATACGTCGGCAGATTACTTAGTTTATACCCAAGCCATTGACCCGGCAGACCCAGAACTAATTTATGCCAAAGAGCTAGGGATTAAGATAATTTCCCGTGAGAAACTTCTGGGTCGAATATTTAGAACCTTTACCAATCGAATAGCCGTTTCGGGGGCGCACGGTAAGACTACTACTTGCGGTTTATTATATCAAGCTTTGTCGGCAAACCTTGTTTCGCCTACGGCTTTTATAGGCGGAGAAATCTCTGGGCTGGGCAATTTTATTATGGGCAAACCCGATTATTGTATAGCCGAAGCTTGCGAATATAAGGGTAGTTTTTTAACGCTTTCTTCTACTATTTCGGTAATTCTCAACGTTGACCTCGAACATTTAGACTACTACAAGGAACTTAAAGATATCGAGCGAGCCTTTAATAAATTTGCCTGTAAGACTTGCCAAGGCGGAGTTGTCGTAACTAACGGCGACGCTGTGCCTTATTACATTACTAATAATTGTTTGGCAAAGAATATCACCTACGGTTTTAATAAAAATAATAATTTTTTTGCAACAAACATCACTCAAAAAAATGCTAAGTATTCTTTTGATTGCTATAAAAACGGCGACTTTTACGCCCATATTAATTTGCTTTTGCGTGGCAGACATAATATTTATAACGCCCTTGCAACGCTTTGCGTTTGCGATAGCTTAGGACTAGACAAGGTTTGTACGGTCAAAGGCATCGAGTCGTTTTTGGGGGCGCAACGTCGTTGGCAAATAATTACCAACAGTTTTACAAATATTGTTGAAGATTACGCCCATCACCCTAGCGAAGTGCGTTCTCTTGTTGAAACGGCGCTACAACTAGGTTACGATAAAATTATTCTTGCTTTTCAACCGCATACCTACACAAGAACAAGCAAATTGTTTTTAGACTTTGTTTCTTGTTTTGTGGGCGTGGACTACTTGATAATGTTACCAATTTATCCCGCCCGAGAGCAACCCATCGTGGGCGTTACAAGCAAACATCTTGCCGATACTATTGCCGATACCGGGCTTACAAACGCAATTTATTGTCAAGACTTTGAGTCCGCCGGGCGATTAATCGCAACGCTAGCTAGTAAGGAAGACCTTGTGCTGGTAGTGGGCGCTGGCGACATATTTAAATTGAGTTCCTTACTACAAGCATTTTAGTTTTGTAAAAATCATTGAGCTTTTAATTTTTCTGTGTTATACTTTTTGGTATGAAATACGTTTGTGTAATAGGCGGAGCAAATATTGATATATTTGTATCCCCATACTCTCAATTAGTTTTGCGTGACTCTAACCCTTCTCGCATTCACTACGCTTACGGCGGAGTAGCTCGTAACATTGCCGAGAATTTAACAAGGCTACAAGTAAACACTCATTTTGTTACGGCTTTTGGTCAAGATAATTTTGCAGACCTACTCAAACAAGATTGTCTTAGACTAGGTATGGATATTTCTTCAAGTTCGACTTTTAATGGCAACACCTCAACGTATATTTGCGTCAACGACATTTCCAAAGATATGTTTTTAGGCGCTAGCGATATGGACATACTTAGTAACATAAGCGTGGACTTATTGTCTAGCTTGCTTACGCTTTTTAACAACGCTACCGCCATAGTGATTGACACAAATTTAAATGTTGAAGTTTTAGATTATTTAATTTCTAACGTAACACAGCCTATTTTTATCGAAACGGTTTCTTGCGCTAAGGCAAAAAAACTTATATCTCGTCGGTTGCCGTTTAGCATTAAAGCAAATAGCTACGAAGCCGAAGTTATAACCGGCGTAAGTATTACCGACCAAACAAGTTGTCACGAAGCTTTACTTAAATTGAACAAACAAGGGGCTGTCCTTCCAATTATTACTTGTGGAAAAGAGGGCAGTTACTATTATTATAACGGCAAATTTGGACACAATCAAGGCATAAGCGTTATTTCGGGCAACACTACCGGCGCAGGCGACAGTTTTCTTGCAGGCGTAGTTTGGGGTTACCAACAGGGTAAAGACGTTGATTATTGTCTTAGGGCGGGAAGTTTAGCTAGCATACTTACTTTGCAAAGCGACAAACCCGTAAGCGAACTACTTTCAAGCGATTATTTAACAACATTACTTAAATAATTTAGTCGCATAATTTTTAAAAACAATTACAAGCAATTTATTAATAAGAGGAAAATATGTATAACATAAGTATCAGCGAGGAAGTTTCTAACGCTATAAATTCGTCTAGCCCGGTTGTTGCGCTAGAATCTACAATAATCTCACACGGTATGCCTTATCCAAATAACGTTGAAACGGCTTGCGAGGTAGAAGATATCATTCGTTCCTATGGCGCTACTCCGGCTACTATCGCTATTATTAAGGGCGTAATTAAGGTCGGGCTAAGCAAGCAAGAATTGATTTATCTAGGCAAATGCGGTACGGAAGTTACCAAGGTTAGCCGTAGAGATATTTCCGCAGTAGTCGCAAGCAAACTCGACGGAGCTACAACCGTATCGGCCACAATGATAATAGCTCGCAAAGCCGGCATAAATATCTTTGCAACTGGGGGTATAGGCGGAGTTCATAGGGGAGGGGAACTCTCCCTTGATATATCAGCCGACTTACAAGAATTGTCCCGTACGCCCGTAATGGTGGTGTGTAGCGGGGTCAAAAGTATCCTTGACATAGGTCGCACCCGAGAATATCTCGAAACAATGGGCGTTTGCGTATGCGGATATAATACGTTTGACTTTCCCGCTTTTTACAATTCCGTTAGCGGTTACAAGGTCGATTACAATATTGACGCAAGGCTCGGCGCAGATATTCTCAATACCAACCAACAATTAAATTTAAATTCGGGCATAGTCGTAGGCGTTCCCGTTCCGCCAAGTTACGAGATGGATAGGGCGGTAATCGACCAAGCAATTTCTAACGCTATTGACAATCAACACAAACTAAACATAGTAGGCAAAGACATTACCCCGTATTTATTGTCGGCGATAAGCAAGGCGACCGAGGGAGCAAGCCTAGCGACAAATATACACTTAATAAAAAATAACGCAGGCGTAGCTGCGCAAATTGCCGTCGAATACGCAAAACTAATTAAAAATGAGCAAAGATAAATTTAACAACGCCAATAAGGGCGAGGAAAGCTCTCAAAAAGAAGTTGTCGCAACTAAAATAGAAGTTGTCGCAAACGACGAAGCGCCTACCTCGCTAGACACCGCTCTCGATAACGTTTTGCCAAAGGTAAAAGTCGGGGTTAAAGAGCGTAATTTAAAACCTATAAAAAGACTTGCTAAGTTCTCCATTGTCGGTTTATTTGTAGGCATATTTGGTCTTGCAAATTTTACCTTGTTAATACAACTATGCCAATTATTAGATTTTGCAATTACAGACTGGACTATTGTTTTAGCCGAGTGTGTTTCGGTTATATTTACCTCAATTCTATCTTTTTTAATCAACAGTAAATTTACTTTTAGCGACCGTTTAGCTCGCAAAGCCGGTATATGGCTTTATATAGGTTACTATGTAGTTACAACTCCGCTATTTAGTTTACTTATTCTTTGGCTACATCGTAGTTACGGAATAGATTTAATCTATTGCAAAATGATTAAGATTGCCTTAAACGCAATTCTAGATTACTTCTACTGTCAATTCTTTATTTTTAAGTATTTAAAGAAGCGTTACGCTTTGCCCGACAAGGAAATACCAATAATTTAGCTATTTTTATAATATTTTAAAGATTACCGCAAGTTATTAAGATACAAGCGTAAGAACAAAAAATTATCAAATGTAAATTTATTAAGTAAAAATAAACTATCAATTAAAAAACAAGTATATAAATAGGCAATTAAGATAAAAAAATAGGCTTCTAATATAGAAGTCTATTTTGTGGTGGGAGCAACAGGGCTCGAACCTGTGACCCCCTGCTTGTAAGGCAGGTGCTCTCCCAACTGAGCTATGCTCCCAAAAACTGTTCTGGGTGGAAACTTACGAGGGAATAATGGTGACCCCTACGAGACTCGAACTCGTGTTACCGCCGTGAAAGGGCGATGTCTTAGACCGCTTGACCAAGGGGCCGTATTGGTAGCGGCGACTGGACTCGAACCAGTGACCTGCCGGGTATGAACCGGCCGCTATAGCCAACTAAGCTACGCCGCCATATTTGTCTTAGTCGCTGGTACTTGTGTTGGTTGCGGGGGAAGGATTTGAACCTTCGACCTCCGGGTTATGAGCCCGACGAGCTGCCGCTGCTCTACCCCGCGTTATTTCGCCACACGACGCCTAACTATGGTAACATTACACATATTTTTTGTCAAGTATTTGCAACAAAATTTTATTTATTTTGCCTTCAATAACAATTTTAACTTTTTTCCCAATAATTTTTATTGATTAATATTTGACGTTTCTAATTATTCTTCAAATACTTTTTTAATTTAATTTGTCAATAGTACACAGTTTGACCTTTTAGTCACGTCTGTTATCGGTCAATAAATTTTTGCCGTTAGTTTATATTTGCTTTTGCGTGATTTAAATAAAAGATATTGCCAAATCTAAGCAAATATGTTAATATACTAAGAACGCTTAGTAATTTTTGCTATATTTAAACAGTCTTACGCTAATTATTTAACTTACTTATATAAACTAGCATTTACTCTTGTTTTAAGGAGATACTGCAATATGATAGCCTATAAACACACAAAAAAAGGCGAACTTACACAAGTAACCATACCCTACGCTAAGGTCGTTGAGCCTAGTATTGCCAAGGTAAGAATTGAGAAGGCATTAATTTCTTATGGCGATTGCGAAGCGCTTGCAAGCGAACAAACTAGCGACTTTTCTTTGGGTAGATATGCTGTCGGCTCTGTTGCCGAGCTAGCTACAAGCCAGTCTTATTTAGCCAAGAGTTCGAGAGTAGCCATTTCTTCTACCCTTTATTGCAACGATTGTTACAACTGCAAATCTAACAATAAAGAGTGTTGTATCGACCTTAAATATCTCAGCCGAGATTATAACGGCATTTATCAAAATTTTGCCGACCTTCCGCTAGATTGCCTTTATCAACTACCCGATAGCGTTAGTTTTACCGACGGACTATTTATCGAATTTATTTCGCTAGGTTTAAATACTCTTGACGCTATTAAAATAAAAAAAGGCGAACACGTAGCCATTATGTGCGACACTAAGCTAGGGTTACTTATAGCTCAACTTGTATTATATTATGGCGCTATTCCTATTCTTGTTCAACAAGACGAACAAATAATCAATCTTGCAAAACAAATGGGCATTTTCTACGCATTTAATTATAAAAGCACTAGCGAAGTAGATAAAAATATATTTACGCTTACGGGCGGTCGCATGTGCGAAAAAATGATTTATGTTAGAGAGTGTAGATATCCTATTAAAAATATTACCAATCTTTGCGCTCCGTACAGTTCGATTTGTCTATGTATGTGCAACCGAGAAAAAGAAATATTTAACACCGCCGAAATAGTCAACAAGAATATTACCCTTGTTGGGCTTAACAACAGCTTAGGTAATTTCCCAACTGCCATTAACTTGCTGGCTACTAAACAAATTAGTATCGGCTACTTAATAGGTGACACTATCAAGATGTCGTCGCTAGCTACTGCAATGCCACTTATTACCAAAGAACAGCTCAATACCAAGTGTATGATTGTAGAAATGGACTTATAGTTCTAGACAATTAGATATAAGCAAGACTTTTTTTGATTTTGTTTCAAATTGATTTTGTTTCAAACGCTTTTATCGTGGTTAGTCTTTGGCTATATCGACAATATAATTAATAATAAGTAGAAATGAAGTATAAAATTGCTTTTATTTACATAAAGTCCTCAAATGGGTTAAAATATTCATAAAAAATACCTAAATTTTTAAAAAAGTATTGCAATTATTTCGTAGATGTTGTAAAATAGTAGCACAAATTGAAAAGTAGCGCAAAAAATTACTATATTACGGCAAAAACGCAAAAATAGTTGCTTAATAAGGATAATAATATTTAATGACGTCTACCCTTTCTCTACTAGCAATATTACTGCTAATTCTTCCTTGCATAGACCTCGCTTGGTGGTTAATTAGGCGGTATCTTTCACTACCTACCGACAAACAAATCGGCAATTTCTTTGGCGTGTGTTGTTTGGTTGCGGTCGGTTCTCTTTTGCTGTCGATTAATTACGTAGACATCTCTCGTTTTGTCAAATCATTACTTAGCGAAGAACAAATTATCTTCGTTAGAGATATCATAGGCAATATATCTAGTGGCGGTGGCGCAGTCGTAGTATTTAACGCTATTACCTCGCAACTAATGGTTGTGCTTAGCATGTCCTTTATAGTTTACGGCATTAAGATATTTTACTTTTTTAATTTTTTAGTAACTCGTTTATTAGCAAATATAGCTATTATTAAAGTTAAGTTTATTTCTCGCAAGGTAAATTCAAGAAGACTTCATCTTCAATTTAGTCGTTTTAACCAATAAATCTTTAATCATTTTCAAACATTTTTAAGTAAATAAAAGTTTGCTTTTGGCGTTACATACGCTTACTATTTTGTACGCAAATTTTAGTCTAGCTTAAACTAATATATAAAGAGTTTATAGCTATTTATTTTAGCTATTTAGTTGTATATTACTATGCTGTTTATCTTGTTATAGCAAGACAAACCCATCTTAGTATTACAGACTAGGTAATATCGCAAGTAAATTAAATAACATATTTTTTTGGAGGGAAAACAAAAAATGAAAAAGAGAAACAACAAGGGCTTTACCCTAGTAGAGCTTATCGTAGTAATTGTAATCATTGCAATCCTAGCAGGCGTGCTTATCCCTACATTTAGCGGAGTAATCGATAGAGCGCACAAGTCAACCGTTCTTCAAGAGGCTGAAAGTATTAAGACAGTATTCGCTACAATCTTTACAAGCGAGTTATACGCTACAACTACCGATGTTTCGGGAGATAAGGATAAGGCAATTATCGAAAAAGAACTTGGCAATACTATTGCCGGCAAGATAGCTTTCTTTAAGGTTGCTCCTACCGTTGCAAACGACGTTATCACTTCTGGCACTTTTGAAGCATTCTATACAACAAATGCTAACACAAACGCAGCTGCAACTAAGGCAGAAGTATTAGGTTTTGTATATGAAAATGGCGACTATACCGCAATTTACACCCAATCAACAGGCATACTTTTAGTAGTAAAAACACAAAAAACTTAGTATTTAGTTTAACTTATGCCGGTTAAATATCGGCGTAGATTAAAAAGTAATCAAATTAAGTACAATAATTAAATAACATATTTTTTTGGAGGGAAAACAAAAAATGAAAAAGAGAAACAACAAGGGCTTTACCCTAGTAGAGCTTATCGTAGTAATTGTAATCATTGCAATCCTAGCAGGCGTGCTTATTCCTACATTTAGCGGAGTAATCGACAGAGCGCACAAGTCAACCGTTCTTCAAGAGGCTACAAATATTAAAACAATGTTTAATTCTGTCTTTATGGCGGACACAACAACTTACCCGGCTACTTTTACAATAGGTGACGATAAAGTTCTTATGGAGAAACTTTCAGGCGACAAACTACCAGCAGACGCAAAACTTATGTTCTTCAAAACTGCACCTACTGTTGCAAATGAAATGATGCCTAGTGGATATATTACAACTACTACAAACGAAGCCACAACTAAGGCAGAAATATTAGGTTTTGTATATCAAAATGGCGACTATACCGCAATTTACACCCAATCAACAGGTGCGATTGTAGTTGTTAAAACTTATAAAGCTTAATTTAATTGTTTAATAGGAACAAAAAAACAAAATTAGGGTTTACCTTAGCCGAATTGGTGGTAGCTATGTGTCTTACTGGCATAATAGCTGCCGCCATTATTGGCGTTTTTGCAACTCTTAACGGTCTAAGCGGTTCGGCTACTAGCGAAGGCAACAAGCGTGACCAACTACTGGTGTTACAGACCGAACTTAATAGCTTTGTAGATAAGTACGACAGCTTAGAGTACGTTGTTGAAATAATTCCTAGTACTGTGGTAGAAGGTCAAAGCAACGGAATAGTAATTAAAAATAAAACTGACGGTATAGTAACGGCAAGCATTACTTATGCCAACGGCAAATTAGATATTAAGACCCTTGGCACCCCCGGCCAAACAACCAAACAGCTCTCCTTGTCTATTAAATCAATTAATTTTTCTTTAAGTGATAAAAGATTGAATTGTCTACTTGTATTTAATGACAATACAAGATACAATATAATAATAGCCGTACTAGCCGGTCAACCTTAAATAAGCGGGGTATCAATATGCAAATATCATTAAGTTTAGACGTTGAAAGTAAGAAATTGTTTATGTTAGTATGCCCTGAACTAACGGGCAAGAGCATTAAGCAATGTCTTGTAGAAGAATTTACATTTGAGGACAATATTTTGTCAAACGACAAATTGTCCATATTTTCTTTAATCGAACGCTTTGTCATACCCAAAATTACGTCGCTGGGGTTAAGACCTCAACAAGTCGACATCAACTTATCTTTGCCAAGTCAAATGATGGCAATAGACAAATTAGTCGTGCCTTCTCTCAATCGAAATCGCACAAACGAGTCAATTAAAGTTCAACTCAAACAAACTTATCGCAATTACAAGGATATTTTAGTCAACGTTACTAACACTACGGTCAGCAAGACTTCTCGGGAATTTATTGTTCAACTTTGCAAGCGGGACTTAATTGAGTCTATGCTCAAAGAATTTACTTCTTTTGGTTTGCAAGTTAGGTCAATTAATTTTGATTGCGTAAATATTGCCCAAGCAATTTTAAAGGAACGCCCCAAACTAGCCAAACAAACCTTTATCTTTGCTAGGTGTCTTGACGGACAGAGCGTACTAGGCGTATGTAAGGCTGGCGAATTTGTCAGCTATCTCAACTTAAATATCGGCGTTAAGCGTTGTTTTGCGCCTTCGCCAGAAACTCTTACGATAATTAAGGAAGCCGAACGCAAAGGCAAGGCTATTGAGGTTGAAGAAACGCCCGAACAAACCACGGCTACCGAGACATTTGTCAACACCGACAACCTTAGATATTTATCACGCTATTTGGTAAAACTGCTTGAAGTTTACGGATTAGATACGCAAATAGAATTTATTTTGCCTAAGGGCTACGCTAACGAATTCGACGACCTCAAAGTAGATTTATCGCTTAATACCGAGCAAATTGAGCTACCTAACTTCGACACTCACTTTGAGTTATACGGCGCTTTGCTGACTAAGCCTTTTGTAGCCAACATAAATTTATAATGAAATTATTTAGCAAGAGAGGATTTACCATAGTTGAAGTTGTAATTTCGGCAGTTGTGCTAGGCATAGTAATTGTAGCCATAGCGTCTACTTCGATTATGACTATTAATTTACGTCGTAAGACTGACGTAAAGCAGAACTGTATACTTGTTTCTAACAATATTTGGGAAGTTTTTGTAAGCGACAACACTCTAACTTCTCTAATCTCTGTTTATCCTTTTAGCGTGAGTGACATTGCAAAGAAAGAATCCACCATTTATTTTGACGCTAATTGGCAGAACATTACTAATGCAGCGCCCGAAGAAGTTAAATATACGGTAAGGGTTGTAAGAATTGTAGATGTTAACCAGTTAAAGATAGACGCTATTACTATTACCATAACAGACTTTAACAATCAAGTCTTATTTGTTCTTTCTAGCGAGGCGAAGTAATGAAAAAGAATGAAGGTTTTATTTTAGCTTATACTATTATAGTAATGATTTTGTGTTTTGCAATCTGTATGACTCTTGTAGGCGTAGTTAGCAATTACTTTACTTATAATAAAGCGCAAGAGAAAATTTTGCTGGCTAAGGTTGCAACTGATTGCAAGATTATGCAATTTGAGTTTGATTGCGAGCATTATACTTATGTAGACGACACAAATTTAACTACTTTTGTTCAAGGTAAGTTAGGCGGTATAGATATCGGTACAAAAAAGATTACCTATGTAGCAAACGGAGTAATTGTGGTATTTGACTATGTTGTGTCAGGTAATATATTAACGTTGACTGTTTACAGCAAGGGGTAGCTAATGGACGTTTTAATTTACATTTTAGTGGGCATTACAGGAGCTTGTTTTGGTAGCTTTGCTAATGTTCTTATATATAGGTTGCCTAACAATATGTCGATAGTTAGCCCTGATTCGCACTGCGTAAGTTGCAACCACCCAATTAGTTGGTACGACAACTTGCCAATAATTTCTTACATAATTTTGCGTGGTAGATGTCGATATTGCAAGGCTAAGTTTAGCCCTCGTTATATGATAGTCGAGCTGCTAACGGCAATATTATTTTGTCTTGCGCTTATGTGGTTTGGCATTAATTACTATACGATTATAGTTTGTCTTGCCCTTGTGACTATGCTTGCTATATTTTTTATAGACTGGGAGCATCAAATTATTCCCGATAGCTTAGTAATCGCCCTACTTGTTTGCGGTATTGCCTCAATGTTTTTTAGCAATGTTGTTTGGTGGGAAAGACTTGTTGGCTTTGCAGGTTGCGGACTGATATTGTTTTTAATAGGTCTATTGACAAGCAAGATTGCTAAGAAGGACGCCTTAGGTTTTGGCGACGTTAAGTTAGTCGCCGTTTGCGGACTTCTTGTCGGCTACAAGGCGGGGCTACTAGCTATATTTATGGCTAGCGTATTTGCCGGAATATACTTGTTATTTATCAAGATAGTAAAAAAACAAAGCATAGACAAACCCTTTGGATTTGCGCCCTTTTTGACCTTAGCCTTTGCCATTTGTATGTTTTTCGGCGACATAATAGTTAAATGGTATTTTGGATTATTTGCAATTTGACCGCAAATAACGTATAATATTAGTTAAATCATTTTTAAGAAACTAAGGAGGAATAAGTTGCAGAAATTTAAATATTTGGCTATTGATGTCAATAGAAAGAAATATCGAGGACTTTTCCTTGCGGAAAACGAGGACGACTTACAACAGCAGTTGGCTCGTCAAAAATTATATTTAGTTAAGGCTGTTTCACTATCTAACAAGTCGCCCACCAGCGACTTCTTTGCCATTTCAAGTAGAGTTAAGCCTGCGGAGATTACAAATTTTAGTAGGCAATTCTCAATTATGATAAATTCCGCTGTACCTATTGTTAAGTGTATCGAAACGCTTAAAGAGCAGAGTTACTCATCTCTATTTAAAAAAGTTTTAAATATTGTTTACGAAGATATATTGTCGGGCGTACTCTTGTCGCAAGCCTTTGCTAAGCACAAGAAAGTTTTCCCGACCTTTTTTGTAAGTATGATTTCGGTAGGCGAAGTTAGCGGTAAGCTTGACCAAATTTTAAACAAACTTGCCTCGTATTATGAAAATAATGAAAAAATAAGAAATAAGGTTCGTACGGCGACAGCTTACCCGACTATGCTGTTCTTTATGATTATTGCCGTAGTTATAATCTTATTTACCTTTGTTTTACCGATGTTTAAGGAATCTCTTGAAAAAATGGGCGTCGAACTGCCTGCGCTTACAAGAACGCTATTTGCAATCAACGACTTCTTGCAGAATAACGGTATGTATTTGCTAATTGTTCTACTTTGTTTAGTCGCTCTATTGATTATGGTCGGCGCTTCAAAAAAAGGCAGACTTTTCTTTGATAAATTAAAGATGAAATTACCTTTGTTTAGCGCCGTTTCACGTGCCTCAATCGCCTCTAAATTTGCAGGTGGTTTTGGAATACTCTTGTCTAGCGGTATGTCGATTGTAGACGCAATGGAACTTATGGGCAAACTTCTTGGCAACAAGTACGCCGAACAACTTTACGACGAGGCAGTATTCGAAGTCAAGCGAGGCGTGCCGATTTCTATTGCGCTAGAAGGTAAGAATATATTTCCCGGCATACTTATACAGATGATTTCGGTCGGCGAAAGTACCGGCGCAATGGACGAGATACTTTTACGCACAACCGGCTACTTTGACGAACGCCTTGCCGAAACAATGCAACGCATAACTTCAATAATCGAGCCTGCAATGCTTATTTTTATGGGCGTAATCGTTTGCATAGTAGTGCTTGCCGTATATACCCCAATGCTTAGTATTATGGAGTCGCTAGACGGTACGACAACGCCGGATATACCTACGCCCTAGCGTGATTACTATAAATTGCTTGTTTAATTAAGCTAAGCAATTTAAAGAGCAATTAAGAAAGTTACAATAATTTATTGACAAATAATTGTTAATATTAAAAGCTATTAAAAACAATTAAGCAAAAACAATTAAGCAAAAATTGTTTAAGAAAATAATACAAACTTAAATAATTGAAATTAAAGGGATAATTATGTTATTTAATCAACAAAGAGCAATTATTATCGCATCGAAGAAATATTTAAGGAAGTCTGTGCTACGTGAAACGCTAAACCAAGCAGAGCAGACTAACCAACCCTTGTTAACGCTACTAAAAGCTAGGGCATTACTTACCGATATGCAAATACTCAACGTCGAAGCGCAATTTTATAATTTAGCTTGCGTTGACCTAGAAATGCTTACGATAGACCAAGATTTATTTAACTCCGTTTCCTATCTTTTTTTAAAGCGGTTTTCAATCGTTCCCGTTAAAAAATTAGCTAGTGGCAGTGTTTTATATGCAATAGGCGATGTGGTAGACGGTTATGCGCTTTCCCAACTTATGCTGTTTAGCATAGCTCCGCCCGAATTTATCTTAGTATTGAAGTCGCAAATTGATAAATATTTAGAGTCGCAAATTGCCACCAAGACAACTACAATTGCGCTACAAGACTTAGAGCAACAACGCAAAAGCGAGAATAAAGGGCAAGACGACCAAGAAGAAGTCAACGACTTAGTTGTAAATGCGCCTGCGGTAAGGCTAGTTGAGTCAATTATTAAAGAAGCTTTGCCTCTAAGAGCGTCGGATATTCACTTAGAGCCATTTGAAACTTTTGTGCGAGTTAGATATAGAATAGACGGCGAATTAATTGAAAGAGCAAGATTTGATATAGATTCTTACCCGGCAATCAACGCAAGAATTAAGATTATGTCGGGCATAAATATAGCCGAACGGCGTATTCCGCAAGACGGCAGGTTTAATCTATCGGCAAACGGCACAGAATGGGACTTTCGTGTTTCTACAATGCCAACAGTTTTTGGCGAAAAGTTCGTTTTGCGTATTTTAGACAAATCTTCGTTTATGTTTACCTCTCGTGAGCTACTTAACTTTACCGAAAAAGAGAATGAGCTAGTCACCGCAATGATATCTCGTCCCTATGGTATAGTTTTAACCGTAGGACCTACGGGTTGCGGTAAATCTACGACAGTTTACTCCTTTTTAAAAGAAATTAATAAACCTAACGTCAATATAATTACAGTCGAAGACCCTATCGAATATATGTTACCGGGTATTAACCAAGTTCAAGTCAACCCAAAAGCCGACCTAACTTTTGGTACGGCGCTGAGAAGTATTTTGCGTCAAGACCCCAACGTAATAATGGTCGGTGAAATGCGTGACGAAGAAACGGCTCAAATTGCCGTTAGAGCGGCAATTACTGGTCACTTAGTTTTCTCTACTTTGCACACCAACGATGCGCCAAGCTCGGCTATTAGATTAAGCGATATGGGGATAGAGCCATATTTGCTTGCCGATGCGCTAGTAGGCGTAATTAGCCAAAGACTAGTAAAAAAACTTTGTCCGGTTTGTCGCAAAAAGGTAAAAAGCAATCAACGTGAAACAGAAATTTTGAAGCTTGACGAACCAACCACAATTTATAGACCGGACGGTTGTCAATTTTGCAATAACACAGGGTATCGTGGCAGAATGGCGATACACGAAATAATGTACGCAAGCGAGCGTGTTAAATCGGCGATTGCCGACAAACTTCCGCTTGAAGAGCTTAGAGGCATTTGTAAGAGCGAGGGACTAATCAATTTGTGGGATTCTTGCAAAGAGCAAGTACTTAGAGGAAACACCAGCATACAAGAATTAATGTCGCTAACGGTCGAATAGGTGGAAGATGAAGCAAACAGTTTTACAAGTTAAAAATTTAGTCAAATCATATAACAAAGCGCCTGTACTAAAAAGTATCTCTTTTGAAGGTTACGCAGGTGAAATACTCAGTTTTGTAGGCGCAAACGGCGTAGGTAAATCTACTACAATCAAATGTATTAGCGGTATCATTCCTTACGAAGACGGCGAAATATTTATTAACGGCAAGAGTATGGACGAATTTCCGCTAGACTGCAAGCGTGAGGTCGGTTATGTCGCCGACAATCAAGCCGTATACGAATTTATGACGGGTATGCAGTATCTTGACTTTATCGCCGGTGTTTTTAAAGTTGACTACGAGCGCAAGAAAGCCATAATCGAGCATCTTAGTCAAGCCTATGGTTTGACCAAGTATTTAAACCGAAAAATTAGCACTTATTCGCACGGCACTCAGCAAAAGATAGCTATTTTAGCCTCCCTTGTGCATAGTCCAAAACTATGGATACTTGACGAGCCTTTTACCGGGCTTGACGTTAAAATGACTAGGGAAATTAAGCAATCAATGCAAGAAGCTAAACAACTCGGCAGTTGCGTATTCTTTTCTTCTCACAATATGGACGTAGTGCAAAGAATTAGCGATAGAGCGATTATAATTATTAACGGGCAGATAGCAGAAACAATCGATATTGCAGAATTTAATGCAAGTAATAGGTCGCTAGAAGATTATTATTTGTTTTTAGAAGAAAAGTTTGCTAATAGTGTCGAGGAAGACAATGCTTAAACTACTTATCAAGAAAGAATTTAAATTATATTTTAACAAATTAGACGGCAAGTCGGGTTTTGTAGACAAGCTAATTTCTTTTTTATGCCTTGCGTTAATTATAAGCGTATTTACCTATGTGTTTAGCGGTATTGTGGGCGGTTTTACAAAAATGGGGTTGTCCTATCAACTGCTTACGGTGGGCGTTACTTGTATAGGTTTAATTCAAATTGCGTTAGGACTTCCAAAAGTTTCAAGCGTTTTATTTTTAAGCGCAGACAACAATATTTGTATGGCGCTACCTATTTCTAATAAACAAGTGGTAATTAGCAAATTTATAGTTTTATTTGTCAATCAATGCTTAGCAAACACCGTTATTCTTTTACCGCTTTGTATTAGTTACGGCGTAATTACTTCGGCAAATACCTTGTTTTACTTCGGCATAATTTTACTTATAGTGTTTTTTTCTTTGTTTACGTTAAGCGTAGATATGCTACTGTCTAGATTATTTATTAAGATTAGACTTTTCTTTGCGAAACATCGAATATTATATATCGCCTCGACTTTAATTTGCCTAGGAGCGTTATTTTTCGTCTACGTCAAAATATTGTATTTATTTAACGATATTTTGCTAGACAGCGGACTTAAATATTTGTTTACTTATGAAAATGGACAACTTCTTACAACCTTGTCTAAATTTTTTATTCCCTTTAATTTGCTTGTAAACATTATACTCGGGCAAAAACTTTTATCTTTGTTTGCGCTTTTAGCCATACCTGCGTTAACTTTTTTAGGCGGATACTATGTATATAAAATATATTCTAAGACGCTTTTAACCACGCAGACGACGGCTCAAACCAAAGAGAACCTCAATGTTACCGTTCCAGCAAACAAGTCGGTAACTTTAACTTTAATGAAGAAAGAACTCGGCGCTATATTTAGCTCAAATGGAAGTACAAGCTATATTATAAATGTTTTTTCTTTGCCTATACTAATTTGTTCTACGGCAAAAGTTATCAATACAATTATTAGCACGCTGTTTGGCAGTTTGTTTGCGCCATATTTTACCCTTGCGATATTTTTGCTTTATATTACGCTTGCAAGTTCAAGCGCAGGTAGTTGTTTGTCAAGGGAGAAGAAGGCTATACAAAATCTTAAAACAATGCCGATAAGCTATATCAAACAAATTAACATTAAATTATTAGTGAGCGCAATTCCAAATGTTATAGCTATTATTATAACAACTTTTGGACTTATGATATTTAATAATTTTAGCTTTTTACTTGCGATTTCGCAGTCTGGCGTAGTAATATTATATTACATTATAGTTTCGGTAGCCCAAGTCGAAAAGGACATTTCTTCGCCGAGCCTAGACGGAAGAAACACTGCGTCTAACGGAGTTATGTTACTTAGTTTTCTAGGCAGTTTAGTAGTGTTAGGGCTTGCGATATTTTCCGCCTTTATGCAGGTCAAACTGGTCTACTTGTTGTTAATCGGTCTAGTTGGTTTAGTCGCCATTTTGAGTTATGGCTTATTGTGCTACAAAGCTAACAGACTTATTGAAAAGATTGGTTTGTAGGAGAAATATATGAAGAAGAATTTTATTTTATTAATTATGGTTTTGCCCTTCTTACTTATGTTTTTTGCTTATGGCGTAGGCAATATTATTTCTTTGCCTTTTAATATCGAAGTAGAGAGTCTTACAACTAATTACGACGCTTATGAGGAGACGGGCGCAGAGAGTCCTTACAAACTTCACGCTAACATTTACCCGACCTATGCGGCAAATGCAAAACTTATTTGGTCGGTAAGTCCCGACTTAGATACCGGCGAAACCATAGCCGAGATTGTAGTTAAAGGACAAGATAGTTACCTAGTCTTCAATAAAGATAGCTCCGGCAATTTTATTACTGGTCGAGTTTGTGTTTCTGTCGAACTTTCAGGCGGACGATTTAAGCAAAGTTTCGAAATGTTTGGCATAGGCAAAGAAACCACTTTACAGAAGATATTTTTAAGTAAAAGCGACGCAAATTCTCAACACTTTGTAGTTGGCAAATATAATTTAATAAATGGCGAAAAACAATTAAGCGTCGAAAGTAATTTTAAATTAGGAGTAATTCCAAAAAATTCTTCCAAAGAATTTGACTTTATCTATATTAATTCAGCGGGCGAAGAAATCAGCGAGCAAGAGTCGGTTGCGACTTTTGACAAAGACAATTTATCAATTACTGTAAAAGTAGATGGTAAGTTTGGGATAAGAATTGTAAGCCAAGTTGATAAAAATATTACTTTTGATTATCACTTAGATATTCTAGACGCAGTTAACGTATTTAATTATCAAGATTTACTTTTTTGCACAAATAAGTCTGCAAGTGGCGAAGCTATCGTATTGAGAAAGAATTTAGGCAGTTTAGCCGAAGTAAATAATAGCGAATTAAAAAATTACGCTTTATTTGGCGAATTGTCAAAAAATAGTTCAAACGGAGAAATTGTTACTTGCGAACATACAAACCTTCCCACTACTTACGATTGGAAATTTTATGAAAATCAAGGTTTATCTCAACCCGAAGTAATAGTAGGCATTACTTTTAAACAAAATTTATACGGCAACGGCTTCACGCTTAACGCTCACGAGCTGGCTTTTCCTAGCGGTAAAGACACTAATAAGAAACCCTTGCCTAGTGGTAGTGATTTATTTAAGTCGCCCCTTGCATTTGTTGGCGCTGCTAATATGAAAGTTTACGGACAAGATAATATCGGTTTTTTGGTCAAGGGCGACGGAATTTTAATTGACAACGTTTCGTTAAAGAATTGTTCTAACGTTAGCGATTTAACTCACCTTGACTACGTCGGCACAGTTTTAGAAATAATAGGCGATAATTGCAAGTTGACTAATTCGACCGTAAGCAACGGAAGAACGGTAATAAGAAGTTTTAGCAACGATAATTTTACAATAGATAACTGTTTACTTCAATACGCAAGGGAGTTTATATTAAAAGTCGGTAGCAACAGTCTAGTTAGGTCGACTATGTCAAATTTGTATCCCACTGGTAACCCTAGCGACAGTTCGGTAATAATTTGCGATACGCAGTTTTATAAGTCCGGTATGTTTTGCATAGCAATAGATGCGCATTTTAGCGGTAGTTATATTTGCGACGGTATGGGCGGAAGATTTCCTGAGGCAATAGGTCTAGGCGCTACAAGTTCGCCAACCATAGTGACTATTAAGGGCGACACTAAGTTTTTCGATTGGAAAGCTATTGATAGCCTTGACAGTAGCACATTAATTACAGGCGCAGGCGAAAACGCTATTCAGCTTAATGAAATATTTAAAATGTTCAAGAGTAAGTTTCCAGTCGAAGCTAAAAATGTCTTTAAAGTACAGGACGGAAAAGACTATGTCCACGGCGGTATTGCATTTTTTGGCGGTGGAAGAAACGACTCTACCATAACTTTTGAAGGTAACGTTGATAGCGCAAGGGGCGGTATGTTCTACTTAGCAATGGGGCTAGAAGAAATTAAAGAGAGCTTAGGCAATTACGCCGAGCATTTTATAGCTGCGGCAGGCAGAGAAAAATTTAGATTTTTAATCTATAACAGCGCCGTGACTGATATAGTAATAGACTCAATACCTACTCAAAAAGGATACAAGCAAGTTAGTTGACGCTAATTGCTCAAACAAATAGATTATTTAAATAATACCAAACTAAGCTCTAAATATTTTTGTTTAGAGCTTTTTTAAATCAGTATGAGTTGCTTAGTTTTTTCTAACAATGTGTTTAGTATCTTATGTTGAAAAAATAAGTAATAATATACTTTTTATCTATTTAACGTATTTACAAGTTTTCGAGGAATATCTTTGTTTATCATCAATAAATTCTCGTAGTCGGCGTAAGGGTAGGGGTGAGAGTAGCTATCTTTTCCAACTTCAATCGTAAATGCGGGAATATCTAATTTTTGTATGCACCAATCTTTATAACCGCCTGCGCTTCTACTATTTTCGGCAAGAGCGTAAGAGGTATTTTGAGCAATTCCCTTAGCTAATCGGTAATGTTCCCACAGTTTTGTTCTGGTTTGACCAAACCGCCAATATATCACCTCGCCTTTTGTGTGATAAGAAAGGGTCGCCTTAGGGCGCAAAGCTGTTGTAAAATTAATTAAAGCCATTGTTTCGGGTTCGCTGTTTGCATATTCACCCACATAGTTTTGGCTAGACGGATAAAAGACATTTTGTTCGCCCGAACCGAAATTTGCGTCAAAATTAACATTTAAATCTACTCCTCTTGCGTTAGCTTTCCACAGTGAAAAGTCGCTGTGACCGTTAATTTGTAGCAATTTTTTACGCAGTTGCTTGTCTTTAATTACCGTATCGCCTTGTTGCGCAAGCATAACGCCGTCTACGTTTACCATAGGTATAAAATATATACCGCCGTTTAAAATTAAATCTTTGCGGGCAAGCAAATGTTTAGCCATATCAAGCACAAGCAATGCCGTAATATGTTCTCTTGCGTGAATTGCGCCTTGTACGATGATGCAATTTTTTTTATCATTGCCTATATAAATATAGGGTATGCGGTTTTTTAAATACGAATCGCCGACTACCCCTGTTTCTACCCCAATCGAATTAAATATATCTACCTCTTTGAGTAAATCTTCGTATCCAAACATTTTTATTTGCCTCCCAATTCTTCAATAAATTGCTATTGATTAATGATTATTTGCTAATCTTACTTAAACCGCCGTTTTTTCACAAAAATTACTATACAATATGCTTTATCCCCTTGTAAGTGTGATTATTTGTGCTATAATCATATCAGGGTTAAAATATATAACCACTAAATTTGAGGTGAGGATATGTTAAAGAGTGTAGAAAAGTTTGTTAACTACTGTACTGAGCTTATGCAACCTGACGAAGTCGTATGGATTACCGGCGACGAACAGCAGTACTGCAATTTGCGTGAAGAAGCGTGTAATACTGGGGAATTTATTAGATTAAACCAAGAAAAGCACCCTAATTGTTACTTACATCGTAGCGCCCGTAATGACGTTGCTCGTGTTGAAGGTCGCACATTTATATGTTGCGATAGAGAAATTGACGCAGGACCTACTAACCACTGGATGAAACCTGACGACGCTTACAAAATATTAGAGAATATTTCCTTTGGAGCTATGAAAGGGCGTACTATGTACGTTATTCCTTACTCTATGGGCGATGTTTCTTCTCCATTTGCAAAAATCGGTATCGAAGTAACCGATAGTATATATGTAGTTATTTCTATGAGCATTATGACACGAGTTGGCAACGATGTTTTAAGCAAGATTACCGATGACTTCATAAGAGGACTGCACACTAAGGCAGAACTTAGTAGTGAGAAACGGTATATTTGTCACTTCCCACAAGACAACACAATTTGGTCGGTAAACAGCGGTTACGGCGGTAACGTATTACTCGGCAAAAAGTGTTTTGCGCTTCGTATTGCCTCTAATTTGGCTAAAAACGAAGGCTGGCTCGCCGAACACATGCTTATCGTAGGCATAACTAGACCAAACGAAGAAACTAAATATATAGCTGCCGCTTTCCCATCGGCGTGTGGCAAAACCAACTTAGCTATGCTTGTTCCGCCCGAATATTATGAAAAATTAGGCTATAAGGTTGAAACAATCGGCGACGACATCGCTTGGATTAGACCGGGCGAAGACGGTTGCTTATATGCGATTAACCCCGAACACGGTTTCTTTGGCGTTGCGCCCGGCACAAGTATAAAAACTAACCCTAACGCTTTGCATTCTTGCAAAAAAGATGCGTTATTTACTAACGTTGCATTAAATACTGACGATAACACCGTTTGGTGGGAAGGGCTAGGCGAAAGACCCGAACATTTACTTGATTGGCAAGGCGATGTTTTTGACCCAGCCACTATGCCGTATGCGGCGCACCCAAACAGCCGTTTTACAGCTCCTATTGACAACTGTCCGTGTTTATCTAGCGAATATTACTCTAATAAGGGCGTAAAAATTTCCGCCTTTGTATTTGGCGGAAGGCGTGACGACACCATTCCTCTTGTTTGTCAAGCTAAGTCTATCGAACAAGGCGTGTTTAAGGCAAGCACTATGGCAAGTCAAACTACTTCGGCGGCAACCGGCAAGGTTGGCGTACTTCGTCGTGACCCGTTTGCAATGCTACCCTTCTTTGGCTATCACGTAGGCGACTACTTTGCGCATTGGTTAAAAATATTACATAGTATTGCTAATCCTCCGCAAATATTTAACGTCAACTGGTTTGGCAAGCGTGACGGCAAATTTGTTTGGGCTGGCTTTGGCGAGAATATTCGTGTGCTTGATTGGATATTAGACCGTTGCTGTAACAAGGTCGACGCAAAAGAAACGCCTATTGGTATGTTGCCCTATGCAAAAGACATCAACGTTAACGGCATTGATACAACGCTACAAGACGTAGAATATTTACTTACAATCGACAAAGAGAAATGGGCGGTAGAGCTATCGCAAATTGAAGAATTCTACGCATTTATTGGCGAGAGAGTGCCACAAGCGTTACAAGAAGAACTTACCACTCTTAAAAAATTATTAGTATGAGCGTAGCAAAGTTTAGCTTAGTTAGCCGTTTGCAGTTTAGCAAAGACGGCGGAAAAAATTATGATAATTTAATTATTCCTCGTCGAGCTACTACTAATTCGGCAGGATACGACTTTTTTGCGTCCTGCGACATAGTTTTGGGAAAAAATCAAAAAGTTTTTGTTCCAAGCGGTATAAGAGTTAAGCTTAAATCTAATTATATGTTGTTACTCCTCCCAAAGAGCGGGCTAGGGGCGAAATTTGACCTAAAACTTGCTAATACGGTAGGTTTAATCGACGCAGATTATTTTAACGCCGACAACCAAGGTCATATTATTGTAGCGTTGTGTAACGGAGAGCAGGAACTTACTATTAAACAGGGTCAAGCCTTTGTTCAAGGGGTAATTGTTCGATATTATAAAGCGCAAGAAAGTAACGTCAAGACCAAGCGAAAAGGCGGTTTCGGTAGCACTCAAAAGAGCTAAATAATTCTAAAAGTAAAAATGTTAAATAATTTTTAATTTAAAAAAAATGGACGGAAGAATTTCCGTCCATTTTGTTTGTTTAAGCTAGTCGCAAATTTTGTTTAGAGCGTTTATCAATTCGTCGGCGTCAATGCCGTGTACGCTAGCGGCCTGTTCGACTGTTTCGCCTCTTGCCGCAAGACAGCCTACGCAACCCATATTAAAGTCGGCAAATACGTTAGCCGTTAGGGGATTAGTTTGTAAAACTTCGATAATCTTCATTGTTTTGGTGAACATAATTTATACTCCTTAAATATTATTTTAATTTTTTACCACATTCGGGACAAAACTTTTGCGTCGGGGCTACGCTTGCGCCACATTCGGGACAAAATCCCAAAACATCAAATTTGTGTCCGCAGTCCGGGCAAAATTTAGCCGAAGCGTTGATATCTTTTTTGCAGTCCGGGCAGACTTTTTTGTTTGATGTTTCCTTAGGAGTATCGTTAGTTGCAAAAGCGTTGCTCATTACCGAGCCTGCTTGTTGCCCTACGCCAATTCCCATAAAAGTGCCAACAGTGCCGGTATTTCTTGCCGCATCGCCGAGCGCATCGGCGGCACGCTTTTGAGTATAAGTACCCATTTTGTCGCTTAGTATTCCTAGACTTGCCCTTTCGTCCATTGCCTTTTCGACCGACTCGGGGAAAGAAATGTTTTCTATTACAAAGTTAGATATATCAAGACCTAGCGAAATAAACTTTTCACGAACGTTAGTTGCGCACATAGCGCCAAATTCGTTTAAGTTTGCGTATATTTCTAGCGCCGACACCTTAGATTCGGTTACGGTATCGGTAACTGTCGAAACAAGCATACTTCTAAGATAATCGTTTATATCGTCGACAACATAGCTGTTATTTGTGCCAAAAAGCTCACGCATAAAAGTAGTTGCGTCGTTTACTCTAAAACTATATGTTCCAAAAGCGCCAATTCTAACTACGCCAAAATCGGCGTCTTTGATAATTAGAGGACGGGAAGTACCCCACTTTTGATTGACAAATTGCTTTGTGTTTATAAAATAAACTTCGGCTTTAAAGCGAGACTCTCTACCTTGATAGAATAGGCTACCTAGCCCGGTCAATATCGGTAAATTCTTAGTGTCAAGCTTATATTTACCCGGAGAAAAGATATCTGCTATTTTGCCTAAATGCACAAAGATTGCAGTTTGTGATTCACGTACGGTCAACGACGAACCCGAGATTATTTCTTTGCCTTGATGCGGATAGCGGTAGACAATAGTATCGTCGGTATTATCTTTCCACTCAATCACTTGCCACATTTGATTTTTAATTGACATATAGATTATCCTCACTAATTTAATATTATTTATTATAACATATATTTTATAATATATCAAACACTTTTTATTTATGGTCGCCGTAGGGCATATATATATTTTATTTCTAATAGATTAGTAAAAAGTAGAATTGTTCGGGAGTTAAACAATATGAATATTTGCGATATTATTGGTAAAGAGGTAATTACGCTTGAAGCTGAAAATTTAGGCAAAATTACACAAATTATGTTTGATTTACAGTTAAGTAAGGTTAGCAGTTTGGCTGTTGAACAAAAGCAAATTGATATAAATCAAGTTTATTCTATTAAAGACGTTGTTAGTTGCAGAAAAGAAAATTTTGTCGCAAGGTCGGCGTTTAATCCTCTACAAAAAATAATGTATACTACAAAAGGCGAACGACTCGGGCAGTGTACCGACATAGAAATAAGCAATAAATTTGCTACCAAGTACGTCTTTTGCGGTGAAAAGAGGTTCTCGCCTCGGTCAATTTATTACGTCGGCGATGTAATTTTAATTAAAACTCAACCGATTAAACCTATTAGTACGGCGGTGTGCAGTCTTGCGACCCAAGAAATTGAGTCGGTCAAGACGTATAGCGGAGATTTTAGTTTTTTGTTAAATAGCGTCTTAACAAGCGATATATTTAATTTGTCCGGCGAGATAATAGCTTTTCGTGGGCAAAAAGTTACTCGTGAGACAATCAAGCGAGTGCGTTCTTGCGGTAAGTTAGTAGAATTATCGTTAAAATGCGAAAGAAAGAAGTAGAATTTCCTATTAATTATAAATACAAATTTAATATGCGATTATTTTTGTAGAATTAGCTCGTGGCGCAAATACTACGCCGACGATGCAGTCTTGGCTATATTCGCCGTTTACACGGCTGTCTAACGAATTGTTTCGGTTATCGCCTATAAGAAAAACGCAACCTTCGCTTACGACATATTCGTTTTCAAGTAAGTCTAAATTTTCTTTTAATATATTCGGTATTATTGCTTTAATATATTTTTCTCTAAAAGTTTGTCCGTCCGGAGTAGTAATTGTAAGGTAGTAACTTCCGTCGACATCTCTAACTGCGTTTATACGGTCGCCACTTAGCCCTACTATGCGTTTGATAATGTATATTTCGCTTTCCGCCTTGTAGGCAACAACGATGTCGCCACGAGAAAATTTGGCTAATTTGTTAACCCATACTATTTGTCTGTCTATATAAGTCGGCGCCATAGACGCCCCCGAAGTGGCAAAGTTAGCTATAAACAAAGATTTAATGGCGACTGTAAAGATAATAATAATTACAGCCGTTACCATTATAACATTGGTTATTTTACTTGATTTGTCATTAAGTTGTCTTAACATTTTTTACCGCTTTATTAAATTCTTGGTAAGAAAGCATTACTATTTTACCGCATTTAAGGCATTTTAACTTGTAGTCTGCGCCGGTACGCAACACTTCAAAACAATCATTTTTGCAAGGGTGAGGTTTTTTTGTAATTACTTTGTCGCCTATTTGTACATCAATCATAGTTTACCCAAAAAGAATATTATTTAGTATAATTTGTTGGTCGGCATCTATAAGAAGTAGAGAAATTTTATGAATGTCGGCAATATCAAACGGTTTGCCTTGCGGACTTTTAAGGTCGGTTAAGTCAATTTTTGTCTTTTGCCAGAGCCGTCCGCCACATAATTGAAGTGATTTAGAATATGCGCATTGATTAGCGCTTGCCCAGTTAGTGATTATACACAGCGTAACTTGGCTTGCAATCGCCGAATAAATATCCAACATTATATAACTATCTCGTTCGTTAAAGGCGTATTCTAATATTTCAAACGTGCCGAAGTGTTTACCGCAAATACCGCTAATTCCATAAGCCCCAATTCCAACAGAGAGCGGTTCAAACGAAGTGTAAGCGCTGTTTTGGTCATAAACAAGAGGCAAGAAATTGCCAAGTCCGCTTGCGTTTTGATAGAATATTCGTGATTTGTTCTTTACTCGTATTTTATATTTATTAGCCAAAATTGTATGCGGGTCGCTACTTACAAATACTCCGTTACAATTTACAGTCGCAAGTACGGTAATTGTAGAATTTATGTCGAATACGTCAATAAAGCCTAAGGTGTTACTACCTTCTTGTACTATGTTTGCCCTCCGCCAACTAAGGGCAGAGCCTGAAATATCGCTGACTGTATAAGAAATTGTAACGTCTTTAAAATTACTAACCTTAGCGTAAAGTTGTCCTTTGCGAGTATTAAAGCTAACTTTTGGTTTTTTAAGCGTAGATTGTTGGTTAGAGAAATTTGTTAAAAACCAGTTTTTAATATTTTCAAGCACGTTTGGCGTAATAATATCGATTAAGCCATTTATATACAAGGCTTGCGAACAAATATTTTTACAGCGGTAAAGTCCTTGGTTGTTGTCTAGAATATTAGTCTTAGTGCTGTTTACGCCGGTTAGAAGGTATATCGGTTGAGAAACATATTGAAGATAACTTTGGGAACAAATTCCGCTTAGCCAACGTTCTTTTTGGTCAAGCGCCTCGATAGTGTTAGTTAGCTTGTCTATATTTAGGTCGGGAGATATTTCTTCGACCTTGTCCCAAAGGCTACCGAATATTATCGCTCCGCAAAGTAATTCTTTGCAAGTAGCCAACGTATGTATAGCTATTTTGTCGGCAATTCCGCCCAAACTACATATACCAATCAAATTATTCTGGCAGTAATTATTTAACATATATTGAATAATTCGACGTGTCGAGAAATCGTATTCGTACCAACTTGTATCACGGGCGGTAGTGTCTACGTATTTGAGATGTCGACCTGCCTTATTAAGATTAGCGTATTGCGTAGCCAGAGGATAGACCGTGTGAAACCCTATGCCAATATCGCCGGCGTAGTCGATAGAAACAGCTACAAACCCATTTGTCGCCCAATATTCTAGCAAAGATATATCAATAGCTTTACCAACTTCGCCAACTACTATAATTACAGGCGCAGACGCAGTTTGGTAAGCCAAAACTCCGTATATGCGAGTAATGGCGTCGCCACAACGGCGTCCATTGATGTAAAAATGCTGAATAGTAGTGTTGTCGACTGTTTGTTGCTTAATAATAGTTGGCTCAAACTCGTAGTCGAAATCTACGTCTTCAAATAAAGTTGGCGGAGTAAATTGTTTCATAAATGTCCTATTTATTCTATATTTAATTAATCGCTACGTTAAAATTATCTTTTTACTTATGATATTTACCGTTTGAATTTATCATAAAGGCTCGGTAAAGTTGTTCAAAAAGAATTACTTTTGCAAGCGAATGGGGTAGCGTTAGACAAGAAAATGACATCGAATAGTTTGCAATTTGTTTAATTGTCTGGTCAAGTCCGTCGCTACTACCAATTAATATCGTAATGTCGCTATTACTATTTTGCCAAAGTTGTAGTTTGCTAGCTAGTTGCAAACTGGTAAGCGCTTGACCTTCTTTGTCAAGTATAACGGTAAAATTTGAGAGTTTTGGTAATATTAGTTGGCTTTCTTTTTTAAGTTTATCTTGACCTTGTGGCAATTCTTCGATAATAGTTTGAGAAATATTGCAAAATCGCCCAAGTCGCTTTGCGTATTCGGCAATAGCTTGATTGTAATAATCTTCTTTAATTTTGCCTACGCTTAATACGTTAATCTTTAACATTATTAAATAAATAGCGTGCTTATCCACATAACAACGCAAATAATTACCGATAAGCCAAAAAATATTTTTGCGCCTAAACTTGGTTTGGATAGTTCGGGTTTTTGAAGATAAAAAGTCGTTCTGTCTAGATTGTTTTGTGGCTCGGCGTTAATTAAGTCGGGATATATTTCGGTTTTTGTATTAATAATGAGTCGAGAAGGTTGAGCTGTATTTTGAGCTTGTTTCAACGCTTCGACATTGTCTATGTTAGATTGCAAGGCGTTAAGTTCTTCGTTTTTGTCAAAAGAATAGACGTTAGTTTTTAGGTAGAATAATATTCCTAGCGCCATAATAACAAGCCCAACGGGTATAGTTATATACCAGCAAGTAACGAATACTGTTTCTTGAACGGCTAGTGGCATCAATATGTCTAGTAACAAGGCTAAAAAGTTGTTGAAGAAGTGCAATATAACGCACAACCAAATGCCTCCGCCCGAAAGCGCAATGTAACCGAGTATTGCTCCAAAGGCGAATTGATATAGCGTTTGCGCAACGTTCATGTGCATAAGCATAAATAACACTCCGGAAATTATACTCGCCCAAACAATCCCAAACCTTGATAATCCTCTTGCCACAACGCCTCTAAGCAGAAACTCTTCGCAAATCGCAGGCAATATACATACGGCAAGCACGGCAAGCAATATCCCCCAAATGGTGTCTAAATTTATGGGCAATTCTACGCTAGGCTCGCTTGCGCCTGCGCCAACTAGCAATTTGTTAAAGAATATTACGATTGGCATCATTACTGCGACAAGTCCTATAACAGTGATAATTCCAGCTAGGGTCGGCAACAGCTTGGGCTTATCTTTTAAGCGGGTAGCTTTGACTATATCAACCCTATAAACGTTAAAGTATAGCGACGGGGCTACTGCAAGCGCCAAAGTCGACAGCATAGTAAATATAAGCAATATAGAATTTTTAGCCGACGCAAATACCATTATGCAAATTCCGCCAAAGAAGCTGACCGATAAAAAAGCAAATAATGATACCGCAAAACATATATAAGAGTCGTTTGGAGTTAAATAAGTTCGCTTTAACATTCGATTACCTCGCTAATTTGATTTTGCTCGCCAACGTAGATGTTGACCGCAGTATGTAATTTGCTCGCTACGCTTATAGCCTTATCTTTTGCAAGCGTTGGAGTATTGTTTTGTTCGGATAAATGGGCAAGAATTATGTTTTGCGTGCCGTAACCTAATATTCTTTCTAGTAGTCCTGCGGTTTGGTCGTTAGACAAGTGTCCCTCGCAAGAAGCTATTCTTTGTTTGAGAAAAGGCGGATAGTTACCGCATTTAAGCATATTTATATCGTGGTTGCTTTCGATTACAAGAGCTTTGCAACCTCTTAGAAAGTCTACAAGTTGGTCGTCTACCGAGCCGGTGTCGGTTACAATACAAGCTACGCTATCTTGATAGGTAAACTTGTAACCCGTACACCAAGTGACGTCGTGCATACATTGATAAATGTCTACGGCAATATTTTTGTATTGCAGTCTGCCGTTAAAAGTGTGGGCTTGAAATCGTGTTTTGCCGTAAAATTCTTCGGCTCCGTTAGCGTGGACAAATATATCTACCGTTGGGTTGTACATTACAAATTGAAAAATGCCTGCTATGTGGTCGCTATGCGAGTGCGTGACAAATATAGCGTCAATAGATGCAGGCTTTAAATTTAATTTTTCAAGCGATTTGCAAATATAGCGATAGTTAACTCCACAGTCTACTAATATGTTGGTATTGTTGCATTGTATCAAGGTAGCGTTACCACGACTACCCGAAAAAAGCGTGCATATTTTCATACTATTTATTATATAACAAAAAGAATAAAATTGCAAATGTTGTTTTATCAATTAAAATTTGTAACTCTTAAATATTATAACCAATATTCGAACAAACTAAGTCTATGTTAAATAAAACAGCAAAACAAAATATATTAGAGATTGATAGTCAAGATTTGAGGAAAAGGACGTTAGACCTAGCTAGCAAAATAACCGTAGTTAATCTTGATGGTATGAGCGACGACCAAAAGGTAAGCCACCAAGTAATTAACGCCATAGTTGAAGAAGGTAAGAAAGCAAAAAGTCTTGAAGAATTGCAAACAAAGATAGTGTTTGCGATTAAATGTGATATTCTTGCAAATCTAGACCTAATGAAAGAGAATTTATACAATGGTTACACCTTACTATTTTGTCAAGAAGAAGAACGTTGTCTATGTTTTGACACTCGTACCGAACTAGGTAGAGCCATTACTCAACCCCCGACAAACAACGTAACCAAAGGTCCAAGAGAAGGTTTTATCGAAGGCATCAAGGCAAATATCACCTTGCTGAGAAAGCGACTAAAAACCCAAGAATTTAAATGCGATTACTTGTCGGTTGGCAAATACACAAATACGGCGATTGCAGTTTGCTATATTGAAAACATAGCCAGTAAAATTACGGTAAATAAAATTAAACAAAGAATAAAAGAGATTTCAATAGACGGTATTATAGATAGTAGCTATGTTTCAAGATTTTTAGATTCGGGCAAAAGTTTTTTGTTCAAACTCGTAGGTAGCGCAGAAAAACCCGACGTAGTAACGGGCAAGCTATTAGAAGGTAGAATTGCAATAGTAGTTGACGGCTCGCCCATAGTCCTAACTGTTCCGTATATGTTTGTCGAAGATTTGCAGGGTCCTGAGGACTATTACGACGTTCCAGAAATTGCCTCCGTAAATCGTATTTTAAGGGCGGTGTCGGCGTTTGTATGCGTAATTTTGCCCTCGCTATACGTTTCGCTTCAACTTTACAATTATCAAATTTTGCCTGCGAAATTTTTAATTTCTATAATTAATTCTACAAGCACAATACCATTTAACCCTTTAAGCGAGATGCTAGTAATTCTTGTGCTGTTTGATATTTTACGTGAAGCTAATTCTCGTATGCCCTCAATGGCAGGACTTTCGCTGTCGATTATAGGCGCTGTCGTGCTTGGCGACGCCGCCGTAAGGGCGGGACTGCTTAGCGCTCCCGGCGTTATGATTGGAGCGCTTTCGGGCATAGGACTTTACACTATGCCGGACAATACCTTATTATTATCAATTCTAAGGCTGGCAGTTACCGTTGTGGGCGGTTTAATGGGGTTACTGGGTATAATACTCGTGTCAATAGTTCTGCTTGCGCACATCGTATCTTTGTCGGCATTTGACGTTCCTTATACCGCTCCGTACGCTCCAAGCATAGATAGGGATAAGCAAGACGGACTAATTAAACTGCCAATAACAAGGCTAAAAAATCGTCCCGCAGTACTCAAATCTAAGAACAAGACAAGACAAAGATAGCTAAATTAAAGCAAAATTATAAAAATGTAAATTACAAAAATATAGGCAATATACAACTTTTTAAGTACGTAAAAAATTAAAAAAATATAAAAAACGCTAACTAAAACAACTAAAATTCTACAAGCGAGAGGTTAAAAAAGTGATAAGCACTTCTAAGGTAACTGCAAGACAGTTAATGTTGATGTTAATATTAATTATTCCCGGGGGCAAATATTTGTCGTTACCGGCAATAGTAGCTAGGGAATTAGGTAGAGATAGTTATTTTGCTTTTATATTTCTTTTTCTACTAGATTTAGTATTACTCACCGTAATTTTATTAGCCGTAAGAGCTAACACAAACAGGTTAAATGTCTACCAAATACTTAGTCAAACGCTTTCAAAGGTCGTAGCTAAGGCGATATTTTTAATCTTTGCCGTATTGTTTATTTGTCGAACTAGCGTTTTGCTTGTCAACTGCGTTGATATGTTTAGCAGTACTTTTTCGGTAAAAACTAACTGGCTAGGCTATATTTTGCCAATTTGCGCAGTAATTATATTTTGTATGCGTAAAGGCGTAAATTCTTTTGCAAGGCTAGCTGAAATATTATTTATATTTATATTGCTAGCGCTACTTGCTATTGTTGTATTTTCTTTCAAGCAAGCCGATTTAAATAATCTTAAACCTATGTTAGAACAAGGTTTAGGCAAGGTTATCAAAACATCGTTTAATTATTCGTTTTGGTTTTCGGACGCTATATTTATATTATTCTTTATGGACTTTTTGCCCGATAAGAAGGTTAAAGTTGCGCCGTTTTACCTAGCGTTTTTTGTGGGAGCGGTAATTTGCATAGGGCTTGACATTTTGTTTGTAGCTTTATTTGACACCCTTTCGCCTTACAACGGACTTGCTATGAGTAAGGTTTCGCAATTTACCATACCTCTTTCTAGTTTAGGTAGACTTGACTGGTTAGGTCTTGTAATATGGTTAACATCAATTTATATCAAGTCAATCATTCTAATTTTTTGCGCATATAGGTGCGTAAACTTTGTTTTTGGCGCAAACGAATTAAAATTTAATTGGTTCTCTACCATAATAACCTTAATTCCAATAATAATAGCGCCTATATTTATTGATATTAAAGAAGAAGTTTACGCCATATTTTGTATAGGCGCAGGTAAATACTTCTTTTGGTTTGTACAATATATACTACCGTTATTTTTGCCTCTGTTAACATACATTAGCAATAAAAAACAAAAGAGATGTAATTTAAGCAAATCTACGACTTTGCAAAAGAGAAAATATACTACAAAAATAATAGGTTTAAGTTAGGCTAAGCGCGCTAAGTCAATAATTTAGAGGCGATAAATGCCGTTTTTACCGCTTAATTTATAAGATAAACTAAATCGACGGCAAAAAGGAGTAAGAATTTGAGCGCTATAAAAAGAATAGCATTGTTATTTGCAATAGGCGTAGTCTTTATGCTTTTATCTAATTCTATCGCCGTAACCCCAATTACACAACGCGCGGTAATAATAGGGTTAGGCGTAGACTGGATTGACCAACAATATTGCGTAACTTGCGAAGTTCTTTCTCCACAAGGCTCGGGCGAGGGAGCGACGCCTAAAAAAATAACTAAGGTAGTTAGCGGTGTAGGGCAAACTATTTCGATTGCAATCGACGACATTCACAAGCTTACCGGGCAACTGCCTTCGCTAGGTCAATGCGGTATAATTGTGTTTGGTAAAGAATTGTTTGAGAAGAAACGACTAAACCAAATACTTGATTATTTTGTCTTTTCGGACGCTTTTAAAGACGGCACTAGCGTAGCTTGTTTTGACGGGCGAGCAAAAGATTTGTTTAGCTACGCTTGTCCGCTTACGCTTAGCGTAGGGTTTGCATTAAGCGAGATTATTCAAGACGAAGCCGACACCGGCTCTACCCCAAACGCCCCGTTAAGCCGTTTTATGAGCAAGCAATTCAACAACCCTTCAAGAAGTTATTTTTTAAGTTACATTAAATTTATTCCCAATGGCAATATGTTAGGGCAACAAAAAGAAGGCAATTTAAAGGTATCCAGTAGCGTAGTATTTAAAGATTATTTATATAAGGGCATATTAACAAAAAATCAACAAGAAGGCTATAATTTGTTGTACAAACCTAAGTCCTATAACACCTATTTAGTCGAGAATAAAGACAAAGAATTTGAACTTTTGCCCGATAAGGCCCTACTTGGCACAAGCACAAAACAAGCAAAAATTGATTATTCTATTATCGACAACAAGATTATTGCCGACTATAAATGTAAGATTAAATTAACCAGAACTTCAACCGATAACACCGGTCGCTTGTTTGGCATAATGCCACTAAATAATCAATACGTAAACGACGAGATGAAAAAGCAAGTTGAAGAACAAATTAAACAAAGAATTCTCGACGCTTTCTCTGCGCAAGCCAAGTTAGAATGCGACTACTTAGAAATTGCAAACAGCTTATACCAAAAATATGGCAGTCTAGCTACTAAGTTTCTCAACGAGCATAAAAACGCTGTTTATGAGCCAATAACTATCAATTTCGATATTAATTTAAAGTAGGGCTTAAAAGAAAAAGTCGTGGCAAAATTTACTAATATTTATAAAAAGATAGTGTTATAAATAATTATACATTCAATAAAAAATATAAATTTATTTTTTTGCAAAACACAATATATTGTGGTATAAATAAAAAAATACACTATATATTGTGTAAGAAAGTATTGACAAAGCCCAAATGGCGTGTTAATATTGTAACGCAAATTGAAAGTAAAAAGGGGAAAAGTAAAATGTACCAAGTAATCAAAAGAGATGGTAAGGTAGCGGATTTCAACATCGGCAAAATTACCCAAGCCATCAAAAAAGCCTTTGAGGCTAAATCAATCGAATACACGCAAGATACTCTTGATATGTTAAGTCTAAGGGTTACTGCGCAATTTCAACCAAAGATTGTTGACAAAAAGATTAGCGTAGAGGATATTCAAGACAGCGTAGAAGTTGTGCTAATTCAAGCCGGCTATGACGCAGTTGCAAAGGCATATATTCTTTACAGAAAGCAAAGAGAAAAATTAAGAAATATTAAGTCAACCATACTTGACTACAAAGATACCGTCAATAGTTATGTCAACGTAACCGACTGGCGAGTTAAGGAGAATTCTACCGTAACGTATTCGGTAGGCGGACTTATACTCAACAACAGCGGAGCTATTACGGCTAACTACTGGTTGTCCGAAATTTACGACGACGAAGTCGAGCAAGCTCACCGTAACGCCGACATACATATTCACGATTTGTCAATGCTTACAGGCTATTGCGCAGGTTGGTCGCTTAAACAATTAATCAAAGAAGGGCTAGGCGGAGTTCCCGGAAAAATTACTTCTTCGCCCGCAAGCCACCTATCCACATTATGCAATCAAATGGTCAACTTCTTGGGCATTATGCAAAACGAATGGGCTGGGGCGCAAGCCTTCTCGTCTTTCGACACCTATCTTGCCCCGTTTGTCAAGGCCGACAATCTTAGTTACAAAGAAGTTAAACAGTGTATTCAATCTTTTATATACGGCGTCAATACTCCTAGCCGTTGGGGTACGCAAGCGCCATTTACCAACGTAACTTTCGACTGGGTAGTGCCTAGCGACCTTGCCGAACTTAACGCTATTGTTGGAGGCAAAGAAGTAGATTTTAAATATAAAGATTGCGTTAAAGAAATGGCTATGGTCAACAAAGCATTTATAGATATTATGATAGAAGGCGACACTAACGGCAGAGGTTTCCAATATCCAATTCCAACTTACTCAATTACTAAGGACTTTGACTGGGCTGAAACTGAGAATAATAAAATGTTATTTGAAATGACGGCAAAATATGGTACGCCGTACTTTTCTAACTACATCAACAGCGATATGGAGCCTAGCGACGTAAGAAGTATGTGTTGCAGACTTCGCCTTGACCTAAGAGAACTAAGAAAGAAGGGCGGTGGCTTCTTCGGTAGTGGCGAAAGCACGGGTTCGGTCGGCGTAGTTACAATCAATATGCCCAGAATTGCCTATTTATCTAAAAATGAAGACGAATATTTTGCTCGCCTTACCAAAATGATGGATATCTCGGCTCGTTCGCTTGACACTAAGAGAAAAATTATTACCAAACTTCTCAACGAGGGCTTGTACCCTTACACCAAACGTTATTTAGGCACGTTTGCAAACCACTTCTCAACTATTGGGTTACTGGGTATGAACGAGGCTTGCTTAAACGCTAACTGGATTAAAAAAGATTTAACTAATAAGGCATCGCAAGAATTTACCAAAAAGACCTTGACGTTTATGCGTACAAAACTAAGCGATTATCAAGAAAAATACGGCGATTTGTTCAATCTTGAAGCAACTCCCGCCGAGTCGACCTCTTACCGCCTAGCTAAGCACGACAAAAAATATTTCCCCGACATTGTAACTGCAAGCGAGGGCAATACCCCTTACTATACTAACAGTTCTAATTTACCCGTAGGCTATACCGAAGACATTTTTTCTGCGTTAGATATTCAAGACGAATTGCAAACGCTATACACTTCGGGTACGGTTTTCCACGCATTTTTAGGACAGAAACTTAGCGACTGGAAGTCTGCCGCTAACTTAGTAAAAAAGATTGCCGAAAACTATAAGTTGCCTTACTACACGCTTTCTCCTACTTATTCGGTTTGTTGCGATCACGGTTATATCGAAGGTGAAAAATATAAATGCCCAATTTGCGGTAGAGAAACTGAGGTTTACAGCCGAATTACAGGTTACTATCGTCCTGTTAAGAACTGGAATGATGGCAAGAGAGAAGAATTTAGACAAAGAAAAGTTTATGATATAGATAATTCTGTATTAACTCACGACGTAGGCAGTAGAATTTATCAAGAAACGGCTTGTCAAGGTTTTTGTCAAAACAATGTTCAAGTCGGCAAAGAACTGTTACTATTTACTTCGGCGACTTGCCCTAATTGCAAGATGGCTAAAATGATGTTAGACAAGGCAAATATTGTTTATACGGCAATCGACGCAGAAGAGAATAAACAAACTACGCTAGATTATGGCGTGAAGAAAGCGCCTACGCTACTTGTTCCTTCGGCTGAGGGTTATGATAGATATTCTAACGCAAGCGAGATTAAAGGGTTTATCGAGGCAAATAAATGAGGGATATAATAATAATCGGCGCAGGTCCAGCCGGGCTAACGGCAGCCCTATATGCTTTAAGAAGCGGTAGAAGCGTGCTGTTGCTTGAAAAAGAGAATTTTGGCGGGCAAATTGCATCTTCCCCCAAGATAGAGAATTTTCCTTCGATTAAACAAATTTCCGGCACAGAACTTGCCGACAACTTATTTAATCAAGTAATGGATCAAGGCGCAGACTTTGAGTTAGAAGACGTAAAGAGTTTAACTAAGGTTGGCGATACCTTTATTGTAGTTACTAATTATAATACCTACGAGGCAAAGTCGGTTATAATTGCAAACGGAGTAAAACATAAGCGCCTTCCAATTAAAGACGCTGACAAATTTAACGGTCAAGGCGTGTCTTACTGCGCAGTATGCGACGGAGCATTCTATAAGGGTCAAGAAGTCGCTCTTGTAGGCGACGCTAACACAGCGCTTCAATACGCTTTGCTACTGTCTAACTATTGTCCTAAGGTAACGCTACTTACCCTCTTTGATAGATTTTTTGGCGACGAAGCTTTAATTAGGCAAGTTAAGGCAAAACAAAATATTGTTTGGGTTAAGGAAGTTTGCGTAACTGGTTACGTCGGCGAAGAAGAACTTAGCGGTGTAATCTACGTAGACAAACTAAAAGTTCAACATACTCTGTCTACCCCAGCCCTATTTGTGGCAATCGGTCAAGTTCCCGATAACAAAATATTTGCAAATTTAGTAACTCTTGATAAAGAAGGTTATATTGTGGCGGGAGAAGATTGCAAGACAAGTCTTTCGGGGTTATTTGTAGCTGGGGATACAAGAACTAAGTCGGTTAGACAGCTTACTACTTCAACCGCAGACGGGGCTATTTCGGCGCTTGGCGCAAGTAGTTACATAGGCGAATTAGAGTGTAGATAAATTAACTTAGAGAATATAGAATTTTTTATTGCATAGGTAGCTTAATTTAGAACCAAGTATTTACTTATAACAGTCTTAGAAATATATAAAGAAAGCGTAAGAATAATTTCTTACGCTATTTTTATGTTTTATAACATTAATATAAATATATTAAGGGCTAAATATTTATTTTTTTAAGAGCTTCTTGCACGAGTTTCATATCGCATTTGCCGGAAAAATTAGCTTTAAAGTGTTTCATAACCGCAGGCACTGATTTGTCGGGTAAGGCTTTAATAATATCTTCTATCTCTTGACTTGTAAGTAGGGTGGGTAGAAAACGTTTAACTACTTCGGCTTGCTTGGCAATCATTTCAATTCTAGCGGTATTGCCCACTTTTACGTAACCTTCTTGTTCTTCCGCAAGTTCTTTTTCGGTTTTGAGCAGTATAGCTACTACGTCGTTATCGGTTAGAACTTTATCGGTAGAGCGGTTTGCGATTTCGGCAAGTTTGATTTTATTAAGTAGCACGCTTAGTATATCTCTTGCGTTGCCGTCGTGACTTTTTAAAGCCTCGATATTAGCTTTTTTGAGTTCGTCAATCAACATTTTTATTCTCCTTTGGCTTCTTGTATTGGTAGCCACACACAAAGTTGATATTATTAATTTTTAGTAACGCTTGACTTAATAGGTTCTTGTCGCATTCAATCTTTTCGTCTACTATCAGCCAACTGCCCTTTACGTTGCTTGAAGTGGGTAGGGCAATTTCAAGCGCAAGAAATACTAATAGTTGTTGGGTAGGCGTTAGGTTAGTAAGTTGAGTTATGGTTTCGTTGACATATACGCTAAGTTGATTTGTGTAACTGAGCGAAAGAGTTGAGTCCATAACTGCAAGATAAGCATTAGCGTCGTTAACAAATCCACGAATTTTATCTTTAATTATGATATTGATTACCTTAGAACTTTCTAGCGAACTTTCTAGCGAAGAAATAGTTCCTATTTGGTTGCTTAATGTTACTAACTCGTTGCGTTGTCTTGCCGACTCCAAACATTCTTTCAAGGTAATGTCGTATTGCTTTTGTAATTCGGTTATTTCTGTCGCTACGCTTTCAATTTGTGTTTCCTGGGTTGCGTAAAGTTTAGCAAGTTGCTTTTCGTCTTCTCCGCTAGGAGCGATAAGCACAATTTTGCTCAACCTATCGATAGCGTAACTGAGTTGTTTGTGCATTTCGTCGTAATCGCTAATACTTTTAGCTATATCGTCAATATTTTGTCCCGACAGGGCGACTACGCTTTCGGCAAATTCGGGTTTAATGCTATTTGCGATTAGACTTGCTTTAAGCTCGCTTTTAATTTGCTCGGCTTGGACTTTCTTTTGTTCTATTTGCCATTCTAGCTTGACAATCTCTACACGCCTTGCAAACAATTCTTTTTGAGTTTGTGTTCGACTTACGCTAAGTAGTTTCTCTTCGGCTTCTAGGTCAGATTTTAAATATTCGCTTTCGGCTAGAACGCTTTCGATGTCGCCACCTGCAAGCTCTTGCGCCTTAGTTCTTATTTGAGAGATATCTTTTTGATTAATTTTGATTGTTTTTGTTGTTTCAAGCATAAGCTCTTTAACTTGCATTAATTTAATATCGGCGTCGTCAATCTTTTGTTGAATAGCCTTATGCTTTTCGTATAGAGCGTTAAGACGGGTTATAGCGTCGGTTAGCTCGGTTTTAGTTTGTTCGTTTGCGCCTATTAATAGGTCTAGGGCGCTTTCGCCGTGCAATGCCTCTTGTGTGTTAGACAAGTTAGAGTGCCTTGCCTCTAAGTCGGTTAACTTTGCTTTAAGACTATCGATATATCTTTTAAGTTCTTGATTTTGCGTTTCGGCTCTAACCGTTTCTTGCGAAACGTCAAGCAAATACTTTGTGCCTTTATCGGCTTCTAAGGCTCGTAGATAGTTGTACACACTTTCGTTACTATTTTCGCTAATTAATTGATTATATCTTGCGATAATGTTTTCTTTTTGTTGGTTAAGGCTAGCAATTTCGGCGTCATTAATGTCGATAAAGCGTTTAATTTCTTCAAGTTTACCTTCTATTCGAGCTATTGTAGATTGAATATCCGCCTTGTCGTAGATACGCTTGTTAAGAGTATCTTCTTGTTGCGTAATTGTTTGGTCTTCTAGGTTGACGTCGGTTGCATACACCGAAGTGACGTCTTGGTAGAGTTTTTGGCTGTTTATTAACACTTCACGCTTAAATTCTTCGCCCTTTGCGTAGCGTGATTTATGTATTTCGGTTGAGATTGTTCCGCAAGAATTCTCAATTTGGAATAGGTCATAATTTTCTTCTTCTAACGCTCTTGCAAGGTTAATCTCTTTTTGTTTAAGCGAAGAATTAATCATATCTAATTTTTTAATTTTTTTGTCGACAACTTGTATGATAACATCACGAGCTTTAAGCGGAGCTACGGTTGCGTCAAGGGCAAGGACATTTTTAAGTTGTTTTGTTTGTATTGTAAGCGCTCGCTCTTGTTCGTTGGAAATACCTTGCTTTATTGCGATTTCGCCACGAATTTTTTCCATTTGATTTTCGATTTCGTCAATCTTAACGCTTATTTTTAGCGATTCGGCAAGTTCGCTCATTGGGCGAGCCGGCAGGCTTGTAGCTTCAACTTCGGCTTTAAGTTCTTCAATCGCCGTTTCGATGTTGGCTAAGGAATTTTTGTGGTCGAGGCGGTTAGAAACATAGCGGTCCTCTTGCATTTGCAATTTGCTTAACGCTTGCGTCAATTCGTTGTTGTCGTCTTCAAGCGCGCGGATATGTTCGAGGTCTTCTTGCACAAGTTCAATTTTTGTGCGAGAAGATATTGCATTTTCAACTTGCCTTTGCTTTTGCGAAAGTTGTTCTTCAATTTCTCTTGCTTGGTCTTCGTGCCAGTCTATTTCTTTAACAATACTAAATCTTTTTTCGGTATGTTCTTTAATTTCTTTGTTAAGTTGTTCGTATTGGCTAAGTTTTGGGGTAATTTGTTTAATGCTGTTATATTGACTTAATTGACGTCTGCGAAGTTCGACTGCGTCTTTTTCGTTGAGTAAGGTTTCGTAACTTGCCCTACAACTATCAAGTTCGGCTCTTGCCCTAATAAGAACGGGGTCGTTAAGCCTGCCTTTAAGTTGAGCTTGCTGTTGGAATAATGCGATTAAAGTTTTTTGTTTGTCAAATAGCCGTTGAGCGCTCATCTCTACTTCTTGTTGACCTACGGCTTTAAATTGCGGATATAGTTTTTTGGCTTGTTCTCTTGCGACGTCGCCTTTTTGCTTGGTGCTTATGTAGGTTGATTCAATTGCGCTAGATACGTCAAGCAACTTTTGTATTTGGGCGAAGCTAGAAATATCATTCTTTTGCACAAAATTACGAAATTCCGTAGCCGAAGCGAAACAATCGCTTATTACTTCTTTAAGGCTACCGCCCAATTCTTTTTCAAGATATTCGGTAATTTTGCCGTCTTTTGCGACCACGCTAATTTTGTCACCTAGCAGTCTAAGTGAAGTGTGAATATTTTTCTGTTCGCTTACGGTGCGTTTAAGATTGTATTTAGTTTGATTGATTGCAAAGTCTATTGATATGTCAATTTCTTCTAAAAATTTGTTGACAAGAAAAGCGCCCTCGATTAATCTTTCAAGTCGAGAGTTGCGAGTGTAGATTAATTTGTCGGTTGCGGTTGCGTCGCCGAAAGAAAAATTAATTACCTCTTTATTGGTGGGATTAGTGGTTACTACTTTAAGCAGTTTCATACTTTGCCTCCGTAAACTAAAAACAGATTTAATTTGTTAAACTTCTTGTAATTAACGATTGATTGTGATAAACTATCTAACACGCAAATGTTTGTAAACAGTCAAAAAATCGCTAAAATTAGCTACTCTTTATTATAAGGGTAAATTGCAAAAATATCAAGGCTTTTTACAAAAAACGCGAAAGCAATATAATTTTGGAGGAAGATATGCCTTTTTGCGCTTGTTCTAAGGAATTATCAGTCAACGGCTTTACCGTTGTAGACAATATTTTCGTCACGCAGTATATGCCCGACGCTCCGCAGCATTGCGTTGAGCTATATTTATTTGGTTTGTTTCTTTGCAACAACCAAACGGTTGACAATACAATAGATACAATGTGCGAAAAACTCAATATGACCAAAGAAGACGTCAAGGCGGGGTTTACCTATTGGGAAGAATTGGGGCTTGTGCATATTTTAGGCGAAGAAGAAATTGAAGTTACCTATTTACCTATTCGCACCGATAGAAATCTTCTTAAAAAAATTAAGGCTAGCAAATATCGTGAGTTTAGCCAGCAAATGCAAAATGTGCTTGACCAACGTATGATTACCACTAACGAATACAACGAATATTTTATGTTTCTCGAAACTTCCTTTTTCGAGCCTTCGGCGCTTGTCTCGGTAACCCGCTACTGCGCAGACTTAAAAGGCAAGTCTATTTCTTATGGATATATTTTAACCGTAGCTCGCAACTTATCTACAAGCGGAATAAATACTCGTGAAAGGGTAGAAGAAAAGTTGCAAGAACACCCTAAATATAATCAAGATTTAGCTTTAATATTTAAGGCTTTAAAAATTTCTCATAAAATTGAGTATTACGACCGAGAGTATTACCAACGTTGGACAAAAGATTATGGCTTTAACTTGGATACTCTTATGCAAATTGCAAAAAATTGTAAAGGCGGTATGGTAAAGTTAAACGCCCTTTGCGAAGAATATTACAAGCAAAAACTTCTATCAATTAAGGAAATTGAAGATTACAATATCAGCAAAGAAAAATTCACTAATCTTGCAATAGAGATTAATAAGCAAATCGGCGTTTATTATCAGTTGCTTGACGGCGTCGTAGCCGAATATATTATTCCGTGGAGCAATAAGGGCTATGACGAAGAAACGCTTAAACTTATAGCAAAATATTGTTTTAGAAATAATGTTCGCACCTTACAGGGTATGGATAGCGTAGTCGAACGCTTTTATAAGTTAGGGCTACTAACCTGTCAAAGTATAAATCAACATATTGAACAAGTACTTGCTCGTGACATAGAGATAAAGAATATTTTAAATAGTCTTAATCTTGTGCGCAACGTTTCTAATACAGACCGAAATTTTTACAAGACCTGGACTAACGAGTGGGGCATAGAGGACGAACTTATTCTAGCTACTTGCGAGTTGTGCCAAACGGCAAATAATCCTACGCTTTACTTAAATAAAATTCTTGCCGACTACCATTTGCAAGGCATTTTAACTACTAAGCAACTTAGCAAGGCAAACTTTGGCAATACAGCAAGTAAAGTAGTCGCAACCGACGCTAAGTTTGCGACTTATCCTCAAAGGGAGTACAGCGAAGAAGAAATACGAGCGTTATTTGACACGCTTAAAGAGGACTAAAATGTTAAATATTGAAGAACAGGCTATGTCGGCAATAAGAAGTCGCAAGGCATCAGCCGAAGCGTCCGCCGAACAAAATTTGCAATATTTGCTAGGCAAACCAGAGTTTTTAGATAATTACGATGAGATACAACAACAAATTCTTGTAGTTGCTCGCAGTTTTGGTACGGCAAAAGAAAAGGTCGAAAAGAATAAATTAAATATGTTAAGGCAAAAACAATTAAATGTGGTATCAAATTTAGGACTTAACCCGACTTGCCTTTTTCCAAATTATTCTTGCAAAATTTGTAACGACAACGGATATTTAGACGGCAAAAAATGCCAATGTCTTGACCAAGAGATAAGAAAAATTTTATATAAAAATGTCAACCAAGGCAATAAAAATTTTACATTTGCTAGTTCTAGCGATAGAGTAAATGTTGTCGCTTATTCTTCTTGTAAAGAATTTTGTCTAAGCTACCCTAGCGCTAAATATCTAAATATGCTTATTATGGGTAAGTCCGGCGTAGGCAAGACATATTTATGTAGCGCTATTGCCAATCAATTTATTGATAAAGAAGTAGAAACATTGTTTCTTACCGCTTACGAACTTAACAATAAATTTTTGTCCATTCATCTTGCCGAACTTGACAGAAAGTTAGAGATGTTAGAGTCGTTACAGAGCGTTCCCGTATTGATTATCGACGACTTAGGCGCAGAACAAATTTTTAAAAATGTAACCTTAGAATATTTTTTTGCTTTAATTAATCAACGCAATTTTGCTCGTCTTACTACGATAATTTCTACAAATTTGTCGCTTACTAACATTTTATCACGCTATACCGAACGAACGTTTAGTAGACTTGCAAATAAACATAATACGCTTTTAATCGAGTTAGTAGGGGCTGATAAGAGATTGAGCAAATAGCCCTACGCTAACTGTTGAGGCGATTTATATTTGTAAGATGTAATTTACTTATTTAATCAATATTTAATCAATTATCAATTTCTATTTTTATTGACAATTTTTATTTTGTTAGAGCTAAGTTTTCGGCGCTTTGGACAGTTTGAAGAAGCACCATTGTCGAGGTAACTACCCCGACTCCGCCGGGAACGGGCGTATAAGCGTAAACTTTACCGTCGATATTATCTAGGTCAACGTCGCCTACATTACCATCGTTATAGCCTGCGTCAATTATCACCGAGTCTTTTTTAAGCCAAGATTGTTTTACTAATTTAGCTTTTCCAATACAAGCTACAAGTATGTCGGCAGTAGCAACAATTTCAGGCAAGTTAGTTGTTTTTGAGTGACAAATTGTAAGCGTTGCCGAACGGTTAAGCAGTAGCATCGCTACGGGTTTGCCAAGTATTGCGCTTCTACCAATTACTACGGCGTGTTTGCCGAGTATATCTATATTGTAGTAGTCAAGTATTGTAAGTATGGCTTTTGGCGTAGCTGGGGCAAAACTAGGCATTTGCATACACATAGCGCCAAAACTTGAAGTGTTAACTCCGTCAACGTCTTTGCTTACGCTTATTGAGTTGGTAACTTTTTTTTCGTCAATTTGACTGGGCAAGGGGTGATATAGCAATATTCCCGACACGCTGTCGTCGTTATTTAGGTCTTGAATAACGTCAAGTAATTGTTGGGTAGTAGCGGTGTCATTTAAGGTAATCTCTTTAAATCCTATGCCAAGTTTTGCGCAACCTTTGCGTTTTGCTTCGTTGTAACTAATTGAAGAATAATCGTTTCCCACCATAATAGTTGCAAGCGTAGGGATAATTCCCAAACTTTTAAGCCTTGCAATTCTTGTCGTTAGGTCTTGCTTAATTGAATTTGCGACTACTTTTCCGTCTAAAATAATGCTCACTTTTGCCTCCTAAATGTTGCAGAATAAGGTTTATCTTGTAAATTTTACACTAGAATTATTTATCAATAGAATATTAATTTTTTAAAATCTCAATTATTTTTTCTAAGTCAAATAACTTTATATTTTTTGTCAGCCAAACTTTAATAAGTTTAGAATAGCCCACGAATTACGCCTTCGTCGCTTATTGTCATATTATTTGCCGATGGAATTTTTGGTAGTCCCGGCATAAGCATAACGTCTCCGCAAACGGCTACGATAAAACCTGCGCCCGAACGCAACTGCGCTTCTCTTACTATAAGCGTGAAGTTTGTCGGTCGACCTAGTTTTTTTGCGTCGTCGGTTAAAGAATACTGCGTTTTTGCAATAATTATTGGTAAATTAGCTAGTCCGTTTGCGGTAATAGTTTGAATATCTTTTTTTGCTTTTGCCGAATATTCTACTGCGCTTGCTCCATAGATTAGCTTAGCAATATTTTCAATTTTTTGTTCAATTTTTTGTTCCAGACTATAAGTGTAGTTGATTTGTTGTGTTGTCGTATTTTCTATTATGTCTACTACTTTTTGCGCTAGCTCGATTGCGCCTTTTCCGCCTTCTTCCCAAGCTGTTACCGTAACGGCTTCTACGCCTAGACCCAAGCAGTATTGTTTTATTAAGTCAATTTCCTGCGCAGTATCGGTCACAAATCGGTTAATAGCCACTACCGAAGGCAATTTAAATTGACGGGTTATATTTTCTACGTGTTTGCCTAAATTAGCAAGTCCTTTATTTAGAGTAATTAAATTCTCTTGTTTAAGCTCGCTTGAAGGACTTCCTCCGTGAAGTTTCAAGGCTTTTGTAGTCGCCACGATTACTACGCATTTAGGAACAATATTTGCAAGTCTACATTTTACGTCGAGAAATTTTTCAGCGCCTAAGTCAGCGCCAAACCCTGCCTCGGTAACGCAGTAATCGGCGTAAGTCAAGGCTGTTTTTGTAGCTATTATGCTATTACAACCGTGGGCTATATTTGCAAAAGGTCCGCCGTGTATTAACGTAGGGGTATGTTCGAGCGTTTGAACAAGGTTAGGTTTAAGAGCGTCTTTAAGTAGAATAGTAAGAGCGTCTTGGGCGTGTAAATCGCCCGCTGTTATAGGTAAATTGTCATAAGTATAGGCAAGGGTAATTTTAGAAAGTTTTTGTTTAAGTTCGGCAAGGCTGTTGCTTAGGCAGAAGATTGCCATTATTTCGCTTGCCGCAGTGATGTTGAAACTATCTTGACGCATTACTCCGTCTGCTACTGCGCCTTGTCCTACCGTAACGCTACGAAGCGCTCTGTCGTTGAGGTCGACGCACCTATTCCACACTATTTTTTTAGGGTTGATATTTAAAGGGTTGCCTTGTTGCAAGCTATTATCAAGCAATGCCGAAAGCAAGTTATTTGCCGAAGTAATAGCGTGTAAATCGCCGGTAAAATGTAAGTTGATATCTTCCATTGGTATTACTTGGGCTTTTCCACCGCCGGTTGCTCCGCCTTTTACGCCAAACACCGGACCTAACGAAGGCTCTCTTAACGCAAGACAGGTTGACTTACCTAGTAGCGACAGTCCGTCTGCAAGACCAATAGAAATGGTGGTTTTTCCTTCGCCTGCGCTAGTTGGATTAATGGCGGTAACAAGCACAAGGTTTCCCTTTGGGTCGTAACTTGTTAAGTTAAGTTTAGCCTTGTACTTGCCAAAAGGTTCTATTAAAGAATTGTCTACATGCAATTTGTCGGCTATTTGTTGTATGGGTTGAGGGGTTACGCTTTGCGCAATTTCTATATCGCTTAAATACATAGGCTACTCCTTTTTATAAATAATACTTTAAGGTTAATTTTAGAAGATATTAGGTTGTTTGTCAATACATATTTGCTTTGTATATTTTATAAAAAAATATTTAATTTGTAGCCTTAGGGGTTGAAAAAATTTGCAAAGTGTGTAACAATATACATTGGTTATTTGGACAGATAAACTATCTATTAGAGGATGAGAATATGAGAAAAATTGAATTAAACGGAAGCGATTTAACTATTGACGACGTAGTCGACGTTGCTTATGGCAGAGCCGAAGTTAGCCTTGCAATTAACAGTTACGAGAGAATGGCGCAGAGCCGAGCCGTCGTAGAAGACTGCGTAAAAAATCATCGAGTAGTCTATGGCATTACTACGGGTTTTGGCAAGTTCTCCGACGTAAGTATTAGCGAGCAAGATAGTAAGAAATTGCAAAAAAATCTTATTATGAGTCACGCTTGCGGTGTTGGCGAACCCATCGAAAAGGCTTATGTAAGGGCTATGATGTTGCTTAGAATTAACGCTTTATCTGTGGGAAATTCGGGCATATCCCGTCCTACCATAGACGCTCTTGTCGCCCTGCTCAATAGTGAGGTAACGCCGTTTGTGCCGTCTAAGGGTTCGTTAGGGGCTTCTGGCGACCTAGTTCCGCTAGCTCACATGACATTGACATTATTAGGCGAAGGCTATGCGTATTATCAAGGCAAAAAAATATTAGCAAGCAAGGCTCTCAAACTTGCTAAACTTCAACCCATTGAGCTGACTTCGAAAGAAGGTCTTGCGTTGATTAACGGCACGCAAGCTATGTGTTCCTATTCTTGTATTTGTTTGTATCAAGCAATTCGACTTAACAAAATTGCCGACATTGTGGCAAGTTTAACTATCGAAGCCGAGCGTGGTATTACCGACGCATTTGATAGTCGTATACAAAAGTTACGCAACCAAGACGGTCAAATCGAAACTGCTAAGAATATTCTACGATTGTTAAAAGGTAGTCAACGCACAACTCGACAAGGACAAATTAGAGTTCAAGACGCCTATACCCTAAGGTGCGTTCCGCAAATACACGGCGCAAGCAAGGACGCCTTAAAGTACTGTTTGCGTATAGTTGGCAACGAAGTCAACGCCGTAACCGACAATCCTATTATTTTCCCCGAAACAGCCGAAGCTTATTCGGGCGGTAACTTTCACGGTCAGTATCTAGCTATGACGCTAGACTTTTTAGGCATTTCTCTTGCCGAACTTGCTAACGTTTCCGAAAGAAGAATTGAACGCTTAGTTAATCCTCAACTGTCGGGCTTGCCTGCTTTTTTGGTAAAGAAGGGCGGACTTAACAGTGGTTTTATGATACCTCAATATGTCGCCGCTTCGCTTGTCGGCGAGAATAAAATTTACGCTCACCCCGCTTGCGTAGATAGCATATCGTCTTCGGCTAATCAAGAAGACCACGTAAGTATGGGTATGACTGCGGCAAGAAAAACTAAGGTAATAGTTGAAAACGTTACTAACGTGCTTGCAATCGAATTACTTACCGCAAGCCAAGCTATTGACTTTGGCGATGCGTCTAAGGCGTTAGGCAAAGGTACTTCCGTAGCTTATAAAGCGGTTAGAGAAGTCGTTTCTTTTATGAATAAAGATAGAATAATATATACCGATATTGAAAAATGCGCCGAACTAATAACAAGCGGAAAGCTTCTTGAAGCGGTAGAAAAAGCCGTAGGCGAACTATAAAACTTAAATATAATAAAGACTATAAAATTTATAATAACTATAACTAAATAGCAAATAAAATAAATTATAATACGCAAAAACTGCGGTAAATCTATACTGCAAAACAGAGGTGAATTATGGTTACAAATTACGACATAAGCCAAGCTATGACAATTAAACTTGACGTTTTACCAAGCAAAAAAAATTTTGTAGAGGGAATAAGGCGTGCTCCAAAAAGAGAATTTAGGCTTTCCCAAGCCGACACCGAACTAGCCCTTAGAAATGCTCTCCGCTATGTTCCCGAAGAATGGCACGAGGAGCTTGCAGAGGAATTTTTGCAAGAATTGTACACTATGGGGCGAATTTATGGTTATCGTTTTAGACCTAGCGGTCGAATTTATGGCAAACCTATCGACCAATACAAAGGCAACTGCATTGAAGGCAAGGCTTTTCAAGTAATGATTGACAACAACTTAGACTTTGAAGTAGCTCTTTATCCTTACGAGCTTGTTACCTACGGCGAAACAGGGCAAGTTTGTCAAAACTGGATGCAGTATTGTCTACTTAAAAAGTATCTTGAACAACTTACCGACGAGCAAACCTTAGTAGTCGCAAGCGGTCACCCTATGGGTCTATTTGCAAGCGACAAACATTGTCCAAGGGTCACCCTTACTAACGGACTTATGATAGGTATGTTTGACAATCAAGAAAGTTGGCATAGAGGCGCAGCGCTTGGCGTTGCAAACTATGGTCAAATGACGGCTGGTGGCTGGATGTATATAGGCCCGCAAGGCATAGTTCACGGCACATATAACACTATTCTCAATGCGGCAAGGCTTAAATTAGGTATCGGCGACCAAGCAGACTTATCAGGTATCTTATTTGTTTCTAGCGGTTTAGGCGGTATGTCGGGCGCTCAGGGTAAGGCGGTAGAAATTTTAAACGGCGTAGGTATTATCGCCGAAGTAGATATTTCTAGAATTAATACAAGATATTCGCAGGGTTGGGTTTCGGCAATTACTTATACTCCGCAAGAAGCCTTTGAGCTTGCCAAACAATGTCAACAACAAAAAGTAGGCAAAGCGATTGCTTTTTGTGGCAATATCGTAGATTTACTAGAATACGCTATCGCAACCAACCAACATATAGATTTGTTGTCAGACCAAACAAGCTGTCACGCAGTCTACGACGGCGGTTATTGTCCGCAAGGCGTTACTTATCAAGAACGCACCCGTTTGCTTCGTGACGACGAGCCTAAGTTTAGGCAACTTGTCAACAAGACTTTACAAGCCCACTTTAACGCTATTGTCAAATTACACCAAGCAGGCTCGTATTTCTTTGACTATGGCAACAGCTTTATGAAGTCTGTCTATGACGCAGGCGTAGCCGAGATTTGCGCTAACGGCGTAAATGAACTTGACGGTTTTATCTTCCCAAGTTATGTCGAAGATATTTTAGGGCCAATTTGTTTCGACTACGGATACGGACCTTTCCGCTGGGTGTGTTTGTCCGGCAAGAGCGAAGACCTTCACAAGACCGACAACGCAGCCATGCAAGCAATCGACCGCAATAGAAGGTTTCAAGATAACGACAACTATGTTTGGATAAGGGACGCAGAAAAAAACAAATTAGTAGTTGGCACTCAGGCAAGAATACTTTATCAAGACGCAGTCGGTAGAATGACTATTGCGCTTAAATTTAATCAAATGGTTCGTGACGGCGAGATAGGGCCGGTTATGCTAGGTCGAGACCACCACGACACAGGCGGAACGGACGCTCCATTTAGAGAAACAAGCAATATTAAAGACGGTAGCAATATTATGGCTGATATGGCAACGCTTGTATATGCAGGCAACTCCGCAAGGGGTATGAGCTTAGTCGCCCTTCATAACGGCGGAGGCACAGGCATAGGTCGAGCCATTAACGGCGGTTTTGCCCTTGTGCTTGACGGTAGTTACGAGAAGGACGAAATTATCAAGTCGGCTATACTTTGGGACGTAATGGCAGGGGTTACAAGGCGTAGTTGGGCAAGAAATCCTCACGCATTAGAAACAAGCGTAGAGTACAACTCAACTCACGGACAAAACAATCATTTAACCATACCTTATTTAGCCGACGAAGACAAGGTTAAGCAACTTGTAGCCAAAGAATATAATAAATATTGCGGTAAATAAAGCGTAAATATAAGTGTTTTTACAAATATCAAAGAATATTTATTTTCGCAAAAGTGTAAATTTGCAAAAAAACTTTGAAAAATAAAAGACAGCGTTTATCACAAGGACAAAAATAGCGAGGTTTGACAAAACTAAAGACAAATATTAAAAAATAAGTTAAAACCAAAGACAACAACTTCCGCAAATGCGGTTAAAATTACAATATAGTTAAGGAGAAAAATTATGGCTTTTGATAAAATTATCGAGTGCGTTCCAAACTTTTCCGAAGGTAGACAGAAAGAGAATATCGACCGCATAATAGAGTGTTTTAGATGTTTAGAGGGCGTTAAACTATTAGATTATAGTTCGGACGCCGACCACAATCGTACGGTTGTTACCGTAATAGGCGAGCCACAACAGCTAGCCGAAGCAATTATTAAGGCAGTTGGCGTAGCCAAAGACGTAATCGACCTAACTAAGCACAGCGGTCAACACCCTCGTATGGGCGCAACCGACGTAATTCCTTTTATTCCAATTAAAAATGTTTCGCAACAAGAAGCCAAAGATTTAAGCCTTTATGTTGCCGAGCAAATAAACAAATTATATGGTATTCCAATATTCTTATATGAAAAGTCGGCAACCTCTCCCGACAGAGAGAACCTTGCCAATATCCGTAAGGGACAGTTTGAAGGTATGACTGAAAAAATGAAACTTCCGCAATGGGCGCCAGACTTTGGCGAACGCAAACCCCACCCGACAGCAGGCGTTACGGCGGTAGGTATGCGTATGCCTCTTGTAGCGTACAATATTAATTTGGATACCGATAACTTAGAAATAGCTACTAAAATTGCCAAAAAAGTTAGATTTATCGGCGGTGGACTACGTTATGTTAAGGCTATGGGCGTTGCAATCGCCGACAGGCACATCACGCAAGTTTCTATGAATTTAACCGACTATACCCAAACGCCAATTTATATGGCAACCGAAATGGTCAAAGTTGAAGCTAAGCGTTACGGAGTAAACGTAATAGGTAGCGAGGTAATAGGGCTTGTGCCAATGCAAGCGTTAATTGATTGCGCCGAATATTATCTTCAAATTGAAGAATTTAAATCTAGCCAAGTACTAGAAAGTAATTTGTAAATATGAACTACCTTTTTATAAACGCTAGTGAACTTGTTACTTTTGTAGGTAGCGAGGCAAAACACGGCAAAGAAATGGCGGATATGCTTACAATAAAGAATGGCTGTCTTGTAACTGAGGGCGAGCGTATCAAGTCGGTATTTGCTTTAAGCGACATTGATAAGTTTGACACAAGTAATTGTAAAATTATCGACTGTACCGGAAAAACCATTACGGCAGGTTTTATCGATTGTCACACGCATTTTGTTTTTGGCGGATATCGTGAACAAGAATTTTGCGATAGACTTCAAGGCGTTTCTTATATGGATATTATGAAACGTGGCGGAGGCATAGTCAACACCGTCAATGCAACAAGACAGGCTAGTTATGACGAGCTTTATATCGAAGGGCTTAGTAGACTTAAACAATATCTTGCTTACGGCGTTACTACGTTAGAAGGCAAGAGCGGTTACGGGCTTGACGTTGATTGCGAGCTCAAACAGCTTAACGTAATGGAACAACTTGCGCTTGACCAGCCTATCGACATAGTTCAAACCTATATGGGGGCGCACGCAACGCCTAAGGAGATGTCAAAAGGCGAATATGTCGACTATATTATAAATTCGGCTTTACCAATAATCAAGAAAAATTCTTCTGCCGAATTTTGCGATTGTTTTTGCGAGGACAACGTTTTTAGCGTAGAAGAATGTAGAAAAATTTTAAGTAGAGCCAAAGAATTAGGTTTTAAGCTAAAAATTCACGCCGAAGAAGTTGTAGAGTTAGGCGGTAGCGCCCTTGCAACCGAACTTGGCGCAACAAGCGCAGAACATCTTCTAAAAATATCTAAACAAAATATAGACAAACTTGCAAGCAGCCAAGTTGTCGGCGTTCTTTTGCCGGCAACGGCATTTTCTCTTAAAGGCAATTATGCCCCTGCAAGAGATATGATTGACAGCGGTTGCGCCGTTGCGGTAGCAAGCGACCTCAATCCGGGCAGTTGTTATACAAATAGTTTGCCGTTATTAATAGCCCTTTCTACAATGTATATGGGTATGAGTATTGAAGAAACAATTTGCGCCATAACGCTTAACGCAGCTTGCGCAATTTGTCGCTCAACTAGCGTCGGCACGCTTGAAGTAGGTAAATTTGCCGATATAGCTATACACTCAGTTCCTTCGGTTAAATTTTTAAGTTACAATTTTGCCGTCAATCAAGTCGAAATGGTAGTTAAGAAAGGTAAAGTTGTCTACACAAGGCAAAAAATTTAAAAATATAATCAACGCAAACATTTAAAAGCAAATATAACATACTTTAAATTGCATAAAGGTAATTTAGAATATAAATTTAACTATACATTATTAATAGGAGAACAACTATGTTATTACAAGACTTAAATATTAAAGACTTTATCGCCCAAACAGCAAGCAACTCTCCCGTTCCCGGCGGAGGTTCGGTTTCGGCGTTATGCGCAAGCTTAGGCGGAGCGCTTGCTCAAATGGTGACTGCGCTTACAATCGGCAAAAAGAAGTACGAGCAATCTTGGCAAGAGATGGAGAAGATAGGGCAAGAGATGCAACAAGCCGAGCAAGAATTTTTGCAAGATATTGACTTAGACAGTCAAGCGTTTGACAAGGTAATGTTTGCCCTTAAATTACCCAAAGTAACGCCCGAAGAACAAGCGTTTAGAGCTGGCGAAATCGAGCAAGCCACTAAGTACGCAACCGAAGTTCCTCTTTCGGTCGCAAGACGTATTGTAAAGCTTTTTCCTAGTTGCAAGTTTGTGGCTAGTCAAGGCAATCGCAACGCAATAAGCGATATAGCTGTCGCAACAATGTTACTGCGGACTTCGACCTTAGGCGCTCTTTACAATGTTAAGATTAACCTTGCGGGGTTACCCGAAAGTCAATATAAGAGCGAAATAGAAGAAGAAGTTAAGAGATTAGAACAAATTGCCGTAACTAGCGAAAAAGAAATTTTGCAAATTGTTAATCTTTAAAATACGTTACTTTGCAGATAGTCTTGGGTATAATTGACAAAATTTTACTAAATACTTATATTATTAATGGTAGGGTATTGATATTTTATACATTTTAAGGTACACTATGTGTCTAGCAAACCAAGATGAACCAATTTATTTACTTACGGACAGATAAATAAGTCTATATAGATTATAATTAAAGGATTACTATGCAGAAATTATCATTAGAGGAAAAGGTATATCGCAAGAAGGTAGGCAAACCAAGAAAATTTATAGGCTCTATCGTAGGCGCAGTTTTTTCTAAACTTGTTAAAAAATATAATTATAAGAGCGTATATAAGGTAGACTTAAAAAAATATAACGGCAAACCGATTATGTTTTTATGTAATCACACTAGTTTAATTGACTATATGTTTGTTTGCGCCGAGTTGAAGAAATACTATCCTTGTTTAGTTTGCGGATATAACAACATAATACATAAGGCAAGATTTAAAATGATGATGTATCTTGACGTAATCGGCAAACAGCTTTATCAGCCCGACTTATCAGCCGTAAAATGTATTATGAGGGCGGTAAAAGCAAATCGCAGTATTTGCCTCTATCCGGAGGGAATACAGTCTACAAGCGGTAGCACCCACCCAATTAATCCGGCGACGACAAAACTTCTTAAAAAATTATGTATACCAATAGTACTTGTAAAAGGGTATGGCGCATATTTAACAAGACCACGCTTTTCAGCCGAACCACGCATAGGCGAAATTACTTATGTAATCGAAGAACTTCTTTCTAGTCAACAAATTATGCAAATGACCGAAGACGATATTTACAAGGTTATTTTAGAGAAATTCTCTTATAACGAATTTGAGTACAATAAAGAGAAGCGCATTAAATTTATAGGCAAAGTTCCTAACGCAAGCGGTATTGACAAAATTTTATATTGTTGCCCCAAATGCAAGAGCGAGTTTAACTTAAAAATTTCTGGCGAACATATAATATGTGACAAATGCGGTAACGACATAGTTGTCAATGAGTATTATGACCTTGTGGGCGTAAACGATTCGGTAACGCCCGATAATATTGACAGTTGGTATAAGTGGCAGAGGGCGCTTGTTTGCCAACAAATAGAGCAAGACGATTTTATGTTAGAGACCGATTGTATTCTTAAAACTGCGGACAAGTATGTTCTACACGACAACCCTCTAATGGCGGTAGGCGAAGGCAAGGTCAAACTCAACTCAAAAGGGATAAGTTATTTAGGCACTTGTAACGGCAAAGAAGTCGAGTTTTTCTTTGATATAGAGCGTTTGCCTTCCATTCCGTTTGGACCGGGCGTTGACTTTGACGTTAGATACAAGGATGATTTTTATTGTTTTGAACCTAAGCAAAACAAAAATCAAGTTGTTAAGTGGATGCTTTGTTGCGAAGAACTGCACAATAAAATAGATAGTAAATGGGCTGAGGCTAGCAACAACGCATATAGATTAAATAAATAATGGTACAAAAACATAAATTACAACTTAAAAAGAGCGATATAGCTATACTTGTTGTTACAATATCTATTGTAATAACCGTTGTGATATTAACTCTTATTTTTTGGAAAGAGGTTAAAGACCTCTTTGACCACATGCTTAACGGCGTTGAAATTGTTAAAGAGTTTATCGTCGGGCTAGGTATTAAGGGCATATCAGCAATATTTTTGCTGGTTATGTTTTGTTTTTTTATACCTTTTTTCACCTCTATTCCATTTCAAATAGCAGCAATTATCGGGTATGGTATGCCCTTTGCTACCTTACTTGTTGGCGCTGCAATAGCCATAGGCTGTCAATTAGTATTTCTATTTAATCGCAATATCAAGACATTTAGCACGCCTAAACAAACCGCAAAGCGTTTAGATATGGAAGAACGGATAGCTAACAGCAAATACAGTATATTTGTAGTTTTAATTCTTGCTTACGCTGCGCCCGGAATACCTTTCTTATTAATAGCTACTATTGCCGCCGCAAGCGGACTTAAATGGTGGAAATATACAATAATTACCACTTTTGGACCAATTCCCGATATAATAGTTACCTTGCTTATCGGCAACAACGTTGTAAACTCTTCTTCGCCTGCGCTAAGCATAGCTTTGCTTGTTGGACTTGTAATATTGATTACCACTTCAATTATATTTAAAGATAAGATTTTTGACCTTGTATTTAAACATAAAAAAGTTGTCGCTACTCCAAACGAGGCAGGTAGCGAGGGGCAAGATGGTTTACAGCAGATAGAAGCCTTAACCGACAGTAATACCGAGCTAGCCGTCGGCGTAAATTTGCAAGAGCAAGATAACGTAGAACAAATAGTCAACGTTAGTCAAATAGAGCAAGATAGAATGGAACAAGATAAAATAGCTCAACCCGAGATTGTAACGCAACAAGAGCCTGTCAAAGACGCTCTTAGCCAAGTTAAGACGGCTAAAAATATTGCAAAGGATGCAAAAGCTAAGTCAAAAAAATGATTAGCCAAATGCTACTAAACGACAATTTAGATTGTCACGCCGAGATTATAAAGATAACTAAGAATTTAGCTATCTTTTTTTGTTGTCAAAAAAAATATATCGTGATATGATACGCACTAAGGCGGTTTTTTATATGTTTACTTTTTTTAAAGACAAAGTGTATCTCAAACAAATTTTTGCATTGTCAATTCCAATAGCGTTACAAAACTTGTTTACGGCAATTTTAAATATTTTTGACCAATTAATGGTTGGTTGGCTTGACCCGGCAATCGCCGACTATTGTCTTTCCGCCGTGCTTTTAGTCAACCAAATTATATTTATGTTTCAAATTATTATGTTTGCAGTATGCAATACCGTAAACATATTTTTAGCCCAATATACTCAAAACGGCAAAGACGATTTAATACCGCACAGGGTAGGCGTGGTTCTATCAATCAACTTAGGGTTTTGCATAGCTATGACTTTGCTTTGTTATTTTGCTCCTCAAACCGTAGTTTCGATGTTTAATCCCAATGCAAACTACGCAGGTTACGCCGCAGAGTTTTTGAAGGTTGTTTCGCTTAGTTTTGTTCCAATGGGGTTGTCAATTACCTTTGGCTTTGTGCTAAGGTCTATAAAAAGGCTCAATGTTCCGCTTATAGCTATGCTTGTTGGCGTGTTATCTAATATATTCTTTAACTATATTTTGATGTTTGGCAAACTAGGTTGCGCCGAACAAGGACTCGTAGGCGCTGCGTGGGGAACGGTTATTTCCCGACTGATAGAATTTGCCTTAATCTTTGGCGGATTGTTGATATTTAAGTATCCCGTTATTGCTTCGCCAAAAAAGATGTTTTATATCGACAAAGTCTTTAACAAGCAGTATTTTAAAATGTTCTTCCCAATAGTTTGTAACGAACTTTTTTGGGTGCTTTCAACTACGGTTTTCTTATATGTTTATGACAAGCTTCCCGACAGTCAAGTTGTGCTTGCAGGCGTAAATATAGCTTCGTGCGTAGACCGCATACTTTCGGTTGCGGTGTTTGGCGTAGGTACGGCGGCGGCTGTGTTAATAAGCAACGCTATCGGCGAGCAAGACGAACAAAAATTGCAAAGATATACTAAGTATAGCGTGCAATTTGGCTTTTTTATCGGCTTAATCGCAGGAGCAATGACTTTTGCAAGCGCATTTTTTACCCCGTCGTTCTTTATCAACGTTTCTCCGCAAGCTCAAAGAGTGGCAAAAATTTTACTTATGATTTATGCGTTTACGGCAAGTCAGCGTTCGCTTAGCTTTATGCTCGTGGTAGGTATCTTGCGTTCGGGCGGAGATACTACTTACTGTATGGTTGCCGAAACAATAATAGTTTGGGCAATCGCCGTTCCGCTTGTAATGGTAGGCGGACTTGTATTTGGACTAAATATCTATATATTGCATATTTTTATTATGTTAGCCGAATTATTGAAAGTTATAACTTTCTTTTTACGCACAAGAAAATTTGACAAGTGGGTAAAGTTGAAAACAACTTAGTAAAATATACAGGATAGGTCAAAGTTAATTTTATAATATTAATCTATATTAAAAAAGAACGCTTAAATTTAGGCGTTCTTTTATGTTTAAGATGGGTAATAGATTATTTATATGTATTGCGTCCTATATATAATATTTTTAGCTAGGCGTTGTTTTAAGGTTAAATGGTTATCTTTTTAATATTAAATCTTTAACGTCTTTAACTTGTTTTTCTATCGAGGCGTTTTCTTTAATTGAAGAAGATATTTTGTCACGAGCGTACATTATCGTAGTGTGGTCTCTACCGCCAAAGTATTCGCCTATTGCCGTAAGTGGCATTGTAAGAAATTCGGTTACAAGATAAATTGCAACTTGGCGAGGCATAACTATCTCTTTATTTTTCTTTTTGCCAACAAGTTCGGCTTCTTTTACGCCGTAATAATTGCATATTTCTTCGATTATTCTTTCTAGCGTAATTACTTCGTTTTTGTCGTTAGAGTAATCTTTTAGCGCTGAGAGCACTACTTCGGTGTCGTTATAATCTCTACCGATTAGCGGGGCATAGCTAAGTACTTTGGTAAGTAGCCCTTTAAGGTCTCTTACGTTGTTAGTCACTCTTTCGGCTATTATTTGAAGAACTTCGTTATTTATATTTACATTCTCGGTAGCGCACATTCTTTGTAGAATAGCGATACGCATTTCTAAGTCGGGTTGAGCTATGTCGGCAAGCACTCCGCTTTCGAATCTTGTGCGCAAGCGTTCTTCGAGCAAGGCTATTTCTTTTGGCGGTCGGTCGGAGCTAATTATTATTTGTTTGCCTGCAAGGTATAAGTCGTTAAAAGTGTGAAAAATTTCTTCTTGCGTGCTGTTTGTCTTGGCAATAAATTGAATATCGTCAATCATTAAACAATCAAGATTGCGGTATTTATTGCGGAAGTCTTTTTTTGCGTCTATGTCGCACTTATCTCTAAAACTTTCGATTAGGTCGTTAGTAAATTTTTCAGCCGAAACATAGGCGACTTTAAGATTTTTGTTGTTTTGAGTATAGTAATTGCCGATAGCGTGCATTAAGTGAGTTTTGCCAAGACCTACTCCGCCATAGATAAACAACGGGTTATATTTGCTACCCGGTTTTTCGGCAACCGCTCTTGCTACCGCAGAGGCGTATTCGTTGCTTTTGCCGACTACATAATTGTCAAAGGTGTAGGCTCGATAGAAATTAACGCAGTCTTGATTTTGTTCGTCAAAAAAAGTTGGCGCTTCTTGCATAGCGTCACGAAATTTTTCATACATAGAAACTTCGTCGTTTAATATATATTGAACGTCATTGATTGAGGGATAGGCTTTTTTTGTAGCTTCTTTGATAGCCGTTGCGTGTCTTTTTTGAATAATATTAAGGTTAGCCTCTGTCGAAACTAATAAAACCAAAGTCTTTTCTTTGTATATACATATAGGTTCTAGCGTAGAAATAAATAAGTCGAATGGCAACGCCGACATCTTCTTCTCAATTTCTTTAAGTATTTGCTCCCAAACTTGTTTTACGCTTATCATTTTTTCTCCTTGAATTTGATGGTACATTAAATTATAACTTAAACTTGTCTTTTTTACAAGTTATTTTACAGCTAATTTGCACATTTGTAACTTCACCTAGTTTTAACATTTCTCCAAGCTAAAAGCGGTTTACTTATTTTACTTCTTACTATATAATGAAATGGCTAAATAAAAATATGGAGGAAGACAATGAAATTTGTAGATTTAAAGCTAGGGCTTAAAGACAGCCTAACTAAGACTTTTACCGATGCCGACGTGAGAAAGTTTGCCGAAGTAAGTCTTGACACAAACCCGTTGCATTTAGACGAGGAGTTTGCTAAAACAACCGTTTTTGGAAAACGCATAGTACACGGTATTTGCGTATGCGGGCTAATCTCGGCTGTGCTTGCTAATAAATTACCCGGCGCAGGCACGATTTACTTAGGACAAGAGGTGAGATTTACTGCGCCTGTTTATCTTAACGATACTATAACAGCCGAAGTAGAAGTAAGCGAACTTAGAGAGGACAAACACATAGTTAAACTCGCTACAACTTGCACAAATCAAGATGGCAAAGTGGTAGTTAGCGGTTTTGCGACTGTAAAATTTAATTAAGAGGGCAAAAATGATTTATAAATACACATTATTTAACAAACTCATTGAGGAGTTTGCAATAAACGAAGTTAAGCCCCTTGCGGCTTACACCGACGAACACGAAGAATTTCCACAAGTTACGGTAGATAAAATGGCAAAAATAGGTATGTTTGGCATAATTGTTCCTAAGGAATTTGGCGGAGCAGGCGGAGACTATCCTATGTATATCAAGGCGGTAGAAGAATTAAGCAAGTATTGCGCTACAACAGGCGTTATACTCTCCGCTCATACTTCTTTGTGCGTTGCGCCCATACTTGAAAATGGTACTCCCGAACAAAAAGCTAAATATTTGCCTTTACTTGCTAGCGGTAAATGTATCGGCGCTTTTGGTTTGACCGAACCTAACGCAGGCACAGACGCAAACAACCAAACAACAACCGCCGTTCTTCAAGGCGACCACTATGTATTAAACGGCAGTAAAATATTTATCACAAACGCAGGCGTAGCGGGTATTTACTTAGTAATAGCCGTAACCGGTCGCACTCCTAAGGGCGTAGAGCTAACTGCGTTTATTGTAGAAAAAGGCACACCCGGCTTTACTTTTGGTAAGAAAGAATTAAAGATGGGTATTCGTGGTAGCAGTACTTGCGAATTAATATTCGACAACTGCTCTGTTCCCGTTTCTAACGTTTTAGGCAAGGTTGGCGCAGGCTTTAAGATTGCTATGAAGGCGCTTGACGGCGGGCGTATTGGTATTGCTGCGCAAGCTCTTGGTATTGCAGAAGGCGCAATGCAAGAAACTATTACTTACACCAAAGAAAGAAAACAATTTAAACGCAGTATTTCGGCGTTCCAAAATACACAATTTGTACTTGCCGATTTAAAGACTAAGATAGAAGCCGGCAGAGGTTTATTGCTTCGCGCGGTTGCAAGCAAACAAGATAAAACGCCTACTATTTCGGTAGATGCGGCTATGGCTAAACTATTCTGCGCAGAAATGGCTATGGAAGTTACGACAAAAGCTGTTCAATTCCACGGTGGTTACGGATATACAAGAGAATATCCCGTAGAAAGAATGATGAGAGACGCAAAGATAACCGAGATATACGAAGGTACAAGCGAAGTGCAGAGAATGGTTATTTCCGGCGCTTTGCTTAAATGAGGTAAATTATGAAAATATTAGTATGCGTAAAACAAGTACCAAACACAACTGAAATTACAATAGACCCGATTACAAATACCTTAAATCGTGACGGTGTTCCAAGTATAATCAACCCCGACGACAGAGCGGCTATCGAAGTAGCGCTAAGTCTTAAAGACCAAACGGGCGCAAGCGTTGTTCTTGTATCAATGGGGCCTCCGCAAGCCGAAGTTGCCCTAAGAGAAGGACTTGCAATGGGCGCTGACCAAGCTTATTTAATCAGCGACCGAGCTTTTGCAGGTAGCGACACGTTAGCAACATCTACGATTATAGCCAAAGCAATCGAAAAGATAGGTTTTGACTATATTATCGCAGGCAGACAGGCAATCGACGGAGATACCGCCCAAGTTGGACCACAAATGGCTGAACACTTAAATATTCCTCAAATTACTTATTGCGCTGACTTTTCTTATGACCAAGCAAACGACAAGTTTAGAGTAAAAAGACAATTTGAAGATAGGTATCAATGGCTAGAAGTTAGCGGAAAAGCCTTATTTACCGTACTCGGCTCAGCAGTTAAACCTAGATATATGAACGTAGCCGACATTATCGCTCAGGACGACCAAACAATCAACTTGTTGACATTTGCCGACCTTGATTGTCCGCTTGAACGCATAGGTCTTGCAGGCAGTCCCACTAAGGTAAAAACGTCGTTTGCAAAACAGTTTAATAATGACAAACAGCTTGTCGAAACAACACCCGAAGAAGCGGCGTCAATTATTATTAAACAGCTTAGCGATAAGCACTTAATTTGAGGTACATTATGAAAAAAATATTTGTATATTGTGAGCAAAGAGATGGAGTTATCCAAAATGTAAGTTACGAGTTGCTAGGAGTAGCAAGAGAGCTTGCAAGCGTAAGCAATCAACAAGTTTGCGCAATGTTACTAGGTAGTGACGTAGATAAAAACGCTGAGAAGTTAATTTCTTATGGCGCAGACGCTGTATATGTAGTTTCTTCTAGCGAGTTAGCCTATTACTTAACCGAGCAATACGCCCAAGCGGTAACCCACATAATCAAGACATATTCGCCTAACATAGTACTTTTCCCGGCTACAAGCATAGGTCGTGACCTTGCCCCAAGACTTTCGGCAAGATTGCGCACTGGTCTTACTGCCGACTGCACCAAGCTAGAATGCGACCAAGACGGCAATTTGTTTATGACTCGTCCGGCATTTGGCGGTAACCTATTCGCCACAATTATTTGTCCCGACGTTCGTCCTCAAATGTCGACTGTTCGTCCCGGCGTTATGCAAAGAATAGAGCAAGATACGACTCGCAAAGGCGAAGTTATCAAGGTAACCGTTCCTTTTGACAAGTCTAAGTTTATTGTAACACTAAACGAAGAACAAAAAGAAACGAGCGTAGTAGAGAAGATTGAAGAAGCCAAGATTCTTGTATCGGTTGGCAGAGGTATGGAAAAGTCAATCGATTCGGCAACCGAACTTGCCGAACTACTTGGCGCAACTCTATCTTGTTCAAGAGCCGTAGTCGACCAAGGAATACTTCCCGTTGCAAGACAAGTTGGTCAAACAGGCAAAACCGTACGCCCCAACTTATACTTAGCGTTAGGTATTTCAGGCGCAGTTCAACACTTAGCTGGTATGAGCGACAGCGAATTTATAATAGCAATTAACAAAGACAAAGACGCTAATATCTTTAACGTAGCTCACCTAAGTATAGTAGGCGACGCTAACGCTATTATTAATTGTGTTAAGAACGAATTAAAGGTTAGAAAAGCTATAAAGCGTTTACTGTAAAAGTATTAATTAATTTTTAGTCAACACAAATGCCCAACTTTTGTAAGTTGGGCATTTATTTTTTTAATATTTAATAAATTTACGTATTGTAATGTTTTAATTTTTTAGAGATTATTTTGACGGATATAGATATTCGTAAGCGTTGTTTTTAGCCTTTTGTAGTAAGGTAAAAAACTGAGTTATTTCTTCTTGGGTAAAGTTTGACGAAATTATATTATTCCATTTTTCTTTGGCTTGTTGAATACAAATGTAGGCGTCTTGCGCTTTTTTAGTGGGAAAGAGTTGGTTAGTACGCTTGTCGGCAAGACAATTTTTTTTAATCACAAAGCCATTTTCTATTAAGTAGCTTATGGCTCTTGTCACGCTACTGCGGTGTACATTGAGGTGAGAGGTAAGTTTCTCTTGTTCTATGCCCTCAATTATGCAGATATGTAGAATATATTGAGCGTAAGAATAGTTTAACCCAAGTGTTTCAAGCTCCTTGTCAAGAAACTTTGTCGCATATCTATGTAGCACAGTATTCCACCTATGTAAGTCTTGCATAGTATCTCCTTTATAGCTCAAAGCTAAGGTAAGTATTAGAACTGTTTCTAAATTGTAGCTCGTATAGTTGCTTATATACGCCGTTAGTTTCAAGTAAACTTTCGTGCGAACCTTGCTCGATAACGTTGCCTTGACCTATTACCATTATTTGGTCGGCGTTACGAATTGTCGATAATCTGTGAGCGACTACGATTGTTGTTCTGCCTACGCATAGTTCGTCAAGCTCTTTTTGAATTATTAGTTCGGTAGTATTATCTAGCGAGCTTGTAGCTTCGTCAAGTATAAGTATAGAGGGGTCTTTAAGAAACACTCTTGCAATAGAGAGTCTTTGCTTTTGCCCACCCGATAGCCTTACGCCTCTTTCGCCGATTTGCGTATCATAGCCGTTTTCAAGCGTCATTACATATTCGTGTATATTTGCCTTTTTTGCGGCTTCTATTACTTCTTCTTCGGTTGCGTCAAGCCTACCGTAAAGAATATTTTCCTTGATTGAGCCGTTAAAAAGAAATACGTCTTGCTGAACTATGCCGATATTTTTTCGCAAAGATTGCTTGGTGACTGTTTTAATATCTACGTCGTCTATTCTAATTGTTCCTTCTTGATTAGAGTAAAAAGCAGGCAAAAGGTGACAAATGGTGGTTTTTCCGCCTCCGCTAGGGCCTACAAGAGCGAGTTTTTCGCCCGCTACCACTTTAAAGCTAATGTTATGTAAGACTTCTTTGCCTTCTTTGTAGGTAAAACTCACGTTTTCGAAAGAAATCTCGCCCTTTACGTTAGTCAATTCGGTGGCGCTAGGACTATCTTGTTCTGCGGGCTGGTCGAGTATTTCAACAAATCTTTTGAAACCGCTTACGCCGTCTTGATACTGTTCTACAAAGTTAATTATACTTGTAACCGGACCTATAAATAAGTTGACCGATACTATGAAAGTTGGGTAGTCGCCTACGAGAATAAGTCCGTTGTAAAGAAATAGTCCGCCGGCTATTAAGATAATAACGTTAAAGATATCGGTTACAAAGTTGGTCGAAGCAAAGAACTTTGCCATATATAAAAAGGCTTTTCCACGAGCTTTTACAAATTGACCATTACCGATTTCGAATTTCTCAATTTCTTTTTGCGAGTTTGTGTAGGCTTTTGTTACCCTTATGCCCGATATACTGCTTTCAAGCGAAGCGTTAATTACCGCCATTTTTACTCTTGATTCGGTAAACGCTTGATTCATTTTTTTACGCAACACTAGGGTTATTATTACAAGCGCAGGGACGCTTGCAAATACTATTAATGTTAGATAAACGTTAATTGTCATTAGATAAATAAAAGAACCTATTATCATAATGCCCGATATAAATATATTTTCTGGTCCGTGATGAGCTAATTCGCATACGTCGTTAAGGTCGTTAGTCATTCGTGACATAATTTTGCCTGTTTGGTGATTGTCGTAGAAGTCGTAAGGCAACATTTGTAGTTTCGCAAACATATCTTCACGCATATCGTGTTGCATTCTAGTGCCTACTATATGTCCATAATATTGTACAAAATATCTTAAAAGCATTCGTATTAGATAGATTACCAGTAAGGAACAGCCAAAGATTACAATTAATTGATATTTTTTGTTGGGAATTAAGTCGTTAAGCATTGACCTAGTAATAATCGGGTAGACAAGTCCAAGTAGCGATACTAATAGCGAAGCGAACATATCTAACGCAAATAATTTCTTGTGAGGCTTGTAGTATGCGATAAAACGTTTAAACATCATTTTCTCCTGAGTAAATAGTTGTTGCGTACGCAACATCATTATTATAATATCACAAGTTTGTTGCGTATGCAACAACTTTTTATACAAAAATAAAAAATTTTTTATTTAATTTAAACTTTATTTACGCTAAATATTGTTAAACAAATAGCGATAGTATATAGTTACTATCGCTATTTAAATTATTAATTTTAAGTTGCAAAACTACAAATTATTTTTGGTTTGAGATAAAGTGTTTAATTAACGACAGGGTATTTGCTATTCCGTCAAGGTGAGTTCTTTCGTAGCCGTGCGAAGCGTAGACGCCCGAACCGATTAGAGCGTGTCTTACGTCGTAACCTGCGCTTAGAGCCGCCGAAGCGTCCGAGCCGTAATGGGGATAAACGTCTACTGCATAATTTAGGTTGTTTGCCTTAGCGCACTCGATTAATTTTGTAGTAAGGTCATAGTTATAAGGTCCTGAGCTATCTTTTGCGCAAATGCTAACTGCGTGTTCGTCGCAAGTAAGCCCGTCGCCTACGCAACCCATATCGACGCAAAGTATGTCGTCGTAAGGATAGGGGAAAGAGGCGCAACCATGCCCGACTTCTTCAAATACCGTAATATAAACATAGACTTTGCGAGGAAGAACGATATTATTTTCGGCAATATAGTTTGCGTAATTAAGTAGTATAGCTACACTTAGTTTATCGTCAATAAAGCGACTTTTTAAATATCCGCTGTCGGTAAGAACTGTGCGAGGGTCAAAGCAAACGTAGTCGCCACAAGAAATTCCTAGTTGTTCGGTTTGTAACTTGCTTGATGTTTTTTGGTCGATTACCACTTCCATAGTGTCAAAAGTGCGTTCTTTTGTGGCGTAATTGCCGTTAACGTGAGAAGAAGCGTTGTCGAGTTGCATACAACCCGTATAAGTTTTGCCTGTGCGAGTAAATATTTGACAATTCTCGCCCTCGATATTTTGCGGTTGAAGTCCGCCGATACGGCTTATACGCAGTCTGCCGTTACCTTTAATTTCGCACACCATACCGCCAAGCGTATCGATATGAGCCGACAACACAAGGGGGTTACCTTCTCCGCCTAGCTCCACGCATACGCAACCTTTTTTGGTTAGAGTAGCGCAAAAGCCTAATTTTTCAAATTCGCCCTTAGTATATTCGGCAACTTTGTTTGTAAAACCGCTAGGGCTAGGAATACTTGTGAGTTTTTTAAATTCAGTAATGCAATCCATATATTCTTTTCTCCTTTATTTCTCCGCTTAATTATATCATTTCTTGACGACTTAATCAACAGCTATAAGATATTTAAAAAGTATAACCGCCTAAATTTAGGCGGTTATTATAGCGGAAGCGTTTTTTTAAAACCGTGATAAGAAAATTAACGTTATTTTAAAAATGTCAATTTAATTTTTTAAAAATAACTATTAACTTTTTAATGTTAAAAACCTTGTTTTATTTGCCGGCTAGGAAATCTTTGATAAAACCATAAACATTGCTAGTTTCTACCGTATATGGAAGTTTTTCTATACCTTTTGCCGTAAACCATTCGGCGTTATAACCCGGAGTTTGCGTAGATAGACCGCCCCAAGTTGTAATAAGTTGTTCTGCCGTTGCCGTAGCTACGTTTACCTTGCAGTCGGTTTGTTCGTCGCTATTTAGTTTAAAAGTGTATAAACTCCACGAAGTGTTCCAGTATCCTACTACGACAGCTTTGTATGTCCACGTCGTCCAACTATGATTTCTCTTTTCCAGTAGGCTCAGCCCCGTATTCCAATCTTCTTTGCTATCAAAGAAGTTAAATTCGCCAAGCAATTTCGCCGTATCGTGATTGTTAAAGGGTAGTAGATAATCTTGATAATAGTAGAATAAACTATACGGAACGGTATCGTGTATCCAATTATACCAGTGATATTGATATAGTACGTTTGTCCAACCGTATTGACTAGGGTTAGGCAAATTGCTATATCCCCAACAGCCTTCGACAGAAATGCAGTGATATTCGTCAACTTCTCTTATGCCTTTAATTATTTGGTCAAATACTTCCCATTGTTTTTTGCCTGTAAACGTGCCATTTGCGCCCGAACCTGTTGGTTCGTTCATAATGTCGTAGGCAACGATTGATTTACCGAGTTCGGTTTCTATATTTATATAGTGGTCTGCGATAGCTTTCCACATAGCGATAGTTTGGTCAATATAAGTTTGATTGTCCCAAAAGCTGTTTTGGGTGTTGTCGCCGCTATGTTCGTATTTGTTTTGCGAGCCAACTACGCCGTGACAGTCTAATATTACATATAGGCCGTTATCTTTGCACCCTTCGATAAACCAGTCAAGCCATTTAAACGCATCGTCCTTCATAGTTAAATGATAGTTGTCGCCCTCCATAACCGTACGGTAATAGAAAGGCAAACGCACGCAATTTAGTCCTAACTTTGCGATATTTTCAAAGTCTACGTCTTGCCACCAATTTGAGTAATACCAGTCAAGTAGTAAGTCGACGGTAGAACAATCTTCTTCGTACCACCAGTATTTACTAGGGTTAGACTTGCATATACTGCGCAAAAGAATTATGTCTTTATCGCTTTCGTTTAAATTTTTGTTGTTATTTAACGCATCAAGCACAAATGCCATAGGCGTTTCGTTGTATGCAATTTTGCCGTCCTTTTGCTCGTAACCTAGCGAAGTTGCGCCAAGCCAGCCTTCCCAAATTAGCCAATTCCCTGCGTTTGTGCCACGTAGCAATAGGGCTTTGCCGTCTTTATCGTACAAAGATTTACCGCTAGAAACTACGTAGTCGGTGTCGTTATTAATTGTCGATTCAAATTTGACGGTGTAACTTACGTGATAAATTAACGCAAATAACGAATAACAAATTAAAACGCCTACAAGACACAAGCAAACTAAACCAATAATCTTAAAAGTTTTTTTGGTTGTTTTTCGGCAAGCAAGTTGTTTTTCAGTCAATTCTTCTTTCATATTGTCACCTCAATGCTAATAAAATAGTTAATTTTATTTTAACACAATAAATTAAAATATACAATACTTATAAAAAATATAAAAGCATTTAAGCCTAGACATAATAACAGATTAAGTGTTAATTTTTGTTAATTACGGCTACATTTTAGTTTTATAAAGATAAAATGACAATAATTAGTCATCTTTTAAGTAATTTTTTTTTAAAAAACCTATTGACAAAGTGTTTTTGCTTTGTTACACTTCATTCAAACAAGGTAGTTTGATATTGACTACTTCGATGTTTACTATTTCTTTCATCATTATTTTTTAAAAGTATATTTTTGGTAGTTTGATATTTGACTATCATTATTTATTTTAGGTTTGGGTTCTTTTTTTTAATTTATTTTTACTACTTACTTTTTAATTACATATTTTGGTAGTTTGATATTCGACTCGCCAACTTTATTCTATGTACTTGTATTCTTCACGACATCTTTGTAAGTTCAATTTATAAGTATGTTTTTTTATGCTTATAAATTGCCATATTAATATTAGGAGGAACAAAAATGAGAAAGAACAAACTATCAGTGTTGATATTAGTGTTGGTAATCGCTTTGTCTTGCACGCTATGCGGTTTTTCTAGCTGTAACGGAACAGGTGAAATAGGAGAGACCAAGACTATTACTACGCTAAATGGCAAACAAATTGAAATACCCGTTAGTCCGCAAAGAATAGTCGCTTTAACTAACGTTGGCGATTTACTAGCTATGGGTATTACCCCAGTTGCAGGCGCAAACCAATTTATCAATGAGAACCTCGGTTTTTCCGCAAGCGGAGTAGCCGTACTCAAAAACACTCAACCCTTCGACGCAGAGGAAATATTGTCTTATACCCCCGACTTAATTATTGTTTATCAAGATATGTCGATAGAGAATATAGCTACGCTCGAAGCAATCGCTCCGGTTGTTCCAATTAAGTCAAACAGTCTTGATTGTAGCGTAAGACTAGCCTATATTGGCGAATTGTTCAACCTACAAGATAAGGCAATTGAAGTTATTGGCCACGTTGACACTGTTATCAGCAAAGCCATCGCAAGATTTAAGACCCTTAACGTTGAGGGAAAAACAGTTACCGTATTTAACTATTTTAGCGGACTAGAAATTATCGTAAGCGATATGTTTGCGTTTAATAGCATTATTTACAAAACATTTAAAATGCGCGCTCCTCAAAAAGTCGAAGACGAAATATTTGGACACGACGGAATGTTTGCAATTTCTAGCGAACTTATGGGCGACTACATAGGCGACTACATCTTTACGCTTATGGATCCTCTCCCCTCAGATTTAACCGAGCTACCTATTTGGAAGGCGCTTAAACCTGTAAAAGCTGGCGCAGTAGGATATCTTGATATGGAACTTTACTTACAGAAAGACGCCCTTTACGTAGAAAAACAATATGACGTAATACTTGATTTGTTAGAAGCGGCGTTTGGAGTTAAAGCGTAATTAACGCTTACTACTATTAAATAAAAAGAGCGAGATATGCAACAATTACATATTAAAAAGAACAATTTACAAAACTTTATATTGATTATGATTGTTGGTTCTGTGGCGCTACTTATCGTTGGCATTCTTTTCGTAATCTTTGGCGCAAAGAACATTAACTTTATGGACATCTGGAATGCCTTTTTTAGCTATGACAACACAAACACAGACCACATCATAATTATCGGGCTTAGACTACCTAGATTGATTGCAAACATTATGGTAGGCAGCGCGCTTGCATTGACTGGCGCTATTATGCAGGGCAGTACAAAAAACCCTATGGCAGATAGCGGTCTTATGGGCATCAGCGGTGGCGCAGTATTTGCTATGACTATTATGTTAGTATTCTTTCCGGGTATGTCTAAGCTCGGCATGATAGGACTTTCTTGCTGTGGGGCGGCGCTTGCTACATTCATGACTTACTTTATAGCCGCAGCCAGCAGGAAGGGAATGACGCCCGAAAGGCTTGTTCTTTCCGGTATGTCTATTTCAATGCTATTCTCTTCGTTAAGTAGCGCTTTAATACTTAAATTTAATATGACAAGAGAATTAGCTTTTTATATGGCGGGTACGACCTCGACTGTCAACTGGCTCGACGTGCAGTTGTGCGCCCCAGTATTTATTATTGGCGTAACTGTCAGCTTGTGTATCTCGCGTTCCCTTACGGTAATGAATTTAGGCGACGACGTGGCGACGGGACTAGGTCTTAATGTTAAATTAATTAAGACAATCAATACTCTTGTAGTTCTGTTGCTTACCGCAATGGCGGTTATTATCATAGGGCCGGTATCTTATATCGGTCTTATGGTACCGCACATCGCTCGTCACCTAGTCGGTACTGACTATCGCTTAGTGCTACCGACTTCGGCTCTGCTGGGCGCAATATTTGTAGTGATAGTGGACTTCATCGGCAAGATTATTATGAGTCCTTTTGAAATGCCCATTGGAATATTGCTATCACTTATCGGCGTGCCTTTCTTTATCTATATTTCCCGTAAACAGAGGAGGGAATTTGGACAATGAGAAAAGAATTAGTAAGAATGTCAAGTACTAAAAAGGGCGGTTTAGTAATATTAGCCTTAGGCATTGCAGTAATACTTACCACTTTACTTAGTATGTGTTTTGGACCAACCGGTCTACCCTTTGGTAGAATCATAGCTACGTTATTTGGCTTTGGTTCGCCAAAAGAGAATTTAATAGTGTTTACCTATCGTATGCCAAGACTCATGCTCTCAATACTTGTTGGCATAGGTATGGGCGTATCGGGCGCAATTATGCAGAGCTTGCTAAGAAATGATATGGCAAGTCCGGGTACGCTAGGTATTAGCTCGGGTTCGGGCTTGTTTATGATACTCTATGTAATCTTGTTCTTTGGCGACGAATACAGCGACTTTATGTTACCTGTGCTTGCGCTTATGGGCGGAATTACATCGGCCGGGTTAATATTCTTGTTTAGCCGAAAGAAAGGCGTTCCTATTAGCCCAACAAAATTAATTTTAACCGGCGTTGCAATAAGCGGAGCGTATGGCTCTGCGCAACTACTCCTAACGCTTACGCTAGAAGAAACCAAGATAGACTTTGTGCAGAAGTGGCAAGCCGGCGATTTATGGGGCACAGAATGGAAGTATGTAATTATTCTTGCTGTTTGGTTACTTATCTTTGTTGGCTGGGCGTATTATAAGGCAACAACGCTTAACACCATCAACTTAGGTTACGACATTGCAACCGGTCTAGGCGTTAATCTTAACAAGCAATTTATAATACTTGCCTTATGCGCAGTAGCTACGGCGTCCGCAACGGTAGCCTTTGGCGGAAACTTCTTCTTTCTAGGTTTAATTAGTCCGCATATAGCGAGAAAAATAATAGGCAGTAACAATAAGATTTTAATGCCTGCCTCAGCGTTAGTCGCCTCGCTAATTGTTTTAGTCGGCGATATGCTCGCAAGAAACATCGGCTTCTTAATCGGCGTGCCGGCAGGAATTGTAATAACAGTAATTAGCATACCCTATTTCTTGTATTTATTAAGTAAAGCATAGGAGAGATATGAATAGTATTAGCACACAAAACCTAAAAATAGGTTATCAAGATACAATTATAGTACCTAAGTTAGATATAACATTAGAGAAAGGCAAAATAACTTCGATTATTGGACCAAACGGTTGTGGCAAGTCGACTGTACTTAAAGCTATTAGTAGATTGCTTAAACCTAAGTCGGGTACAGTCTTAATCAACGACACCGATATGAAGACTATGCCAACTAAGGAAATTGCAAAGTTACTTGCAATACTTCCTCAAACGCCGGTTGCCCCTAGCGGATTAACTTGCGAGGAGCTTGTGGCTTACGGAAGATTTCCCTATCAAAAGGGCTTTGGCAAACTAAGCCCGCAAGATAAAGAGATAATTAATTGGGCAATGCAAGCGACTAGACTTACCGAATTTGCCAACCGAGAAATAGGCAGTCTTTCGGGCGGACAAAGACAGAAAGTTTGGATTGCTATGGCTCTTGCTCAGCAAACAGGCACAATTTTATTAGACGAACCAACTACTTACCTTGACCTTGCTCACCAACTTGAAGTTCTTGACCTCTTAGTAGACCTTAACGTTAAACATAATTGCACAATCGTAATGGTTTTGCACGACCTTAACTTAGCTTCAAGATTTTCGAATTATTTATTGGCAATGAAGAGCGGTCACGTAGTTAAATACGGCACGCCCGAAGAAGTTATGACAAATGAAATACTTAAAGAGTGTTTTAACATCGACGCTACAATAATGTTGGAAAAAAGCACCGGTAAGTATACCTGCGTAACTTACAATTTATTAGATAGAGAGTAAATATGAAAAAGATAGCATTTTATGGAAAAGGTGGCATAGGTAAATCTACCACAGTATCAAATATCGCAGTTGCTCTAACCAAACTAGGTTATAGAGTAATGCAAATAGGTTGTGACCCTAAATCAGACTCAACCGTCAACCATAACAACGGACAACGTATCCCTACTGTGCTTGACGCAATGAGGGATAGCGATACCGTTCTACTTGAAAACATTGTAAAAGTCGCCGACAACGGGGTAATTTGCGTCGAGGCAGGCGGGCCTGTTCCCGGTACGGGTTGCGCAGGCAGAGGTATAATTGCAGCTTTTGAGCAACTTCAAGCCTTATCCGCTTACGAAGTCTACAAGCCCGACTTTATATTATACGACGTTTTGGGCGACGTAGTTTGCGGTGGTTTTGCAATGCCAATACGAAACGGCTTTGCCGACGAAGTTTATATAGTAACTTCGGGCGAAATGATGTCGCTTTACGCAGCAAATAATATTGCAAACGCAGTAAAGAACTTTGGCAAATATGGTTACGCTATGCTTAAAGGCGTAATTTTAAATTGCAAAAATGTCGAGGACGAATATGAGCTTACCAAGAAGGCTTGCGACGAGATGGAGACTACGATAGTTTACACCGTCCCTAGAAGTAGCGCAGTGCAAAGCGCCGAGAATCAACATAAAACCGTAATTGAAGCTTTCCCGGATAGCGAGATGTATAATACATATATAGGTCTTGCAAAGAAACTTATTTAATATGGATATAATTACTTATAATTCAAAAAAACTTAAAAAAGAGGCAATTTTGTCCTCAAACGCTATGGACGTAGGGTGTCACTGTCCTATGGACTACGTGCTTGAAGAAGCGCTTAATTTTGATATGCTTGATACTTTAATAGTAGGCATAGGCGAATGCGCATTCTATTCTAAGCTAATTACTAGCGAATACGGGCAACAACATTGGAGTTATCGGCTTGCCGACAACGACCTAGTTTTTGGTTGCGAGAAGCAAATTAAGCAATGCGTAACCGAGATGCTTGCAAATACCAGTAACGACTTGCTTATTCTTGTAACTTGTATTCCCAACATAGCCAACCTTGACATAGAAGGCTATATTAGGGAGCTTAATCAAGATAAGCGAATTTATATTCTAGCAACTCCGCATTTCAAGGGTTTTTCGCCATTTGACAGCATACTTGACTTGTATAGTCTTTTGCTATCAAGACAAGTTAGAACAAGTACCAGAGATGCCGTTGCTGTTTGGGGCGAAAACAAATCAATAGTATGTAAATTTAAACAAGAACATATCGTTGGTCAAACTACGATAGCTAGGCTGGGCGAATTACTGGAATGTCAACGCCACATAGTCTTTGAAAGGCGTTATTTAAGAGGGGTTAAAGATTACTGCGACAAATATAACTTACCTTTATACAATTTTGTAGGGTTAGAAGTCGCCGATGTATACTCAACCTATTATAAGGAATTAGGCGTTAAAGATGTTAGCGCAAAGGCTCGTCAACTTGAAGAACAAATTAAACTTAAACCTAAAAAAGTAGCTATTAAGGCTCGTCACGGCGTAGAAATTGCTAAATATCTTGCAAATTTCGGCATTAAAACTACTTTGCTTATTGTTGACGACTTCAACGTTTCAAATTATGAAAAAATTAGCAGTTACGATAATGACATTATGATAGTAAAAGATTATAGCGTTAAATTTGAGCAAATCAAGAATTGCGAATATGACGCAGAGCTTGACTTTACTAAGGTCGAAGAAGAACTTTTCAATAAATACGGTTGCGAATTGACAAGTTCGCTTTGCGAATTTGCGCTAGAAACGCTTTAAAAGGAGAGAATAATGCCAGTTGAAAAATATATTTCACCAATAACCGCTCGTATGGCGGTGTATGAAAACTTAATTAATCTTGTCAACTGCGCCGTAGTCGATTATAGCACAATGGGACACGGACTGTATAACTATGGCTATATCCCCAGACTTACAAGCAGTTGCGCTAGCATTAAAGCGTTTATGACGCATATTAGCGAAACCGATATTATTTTAGGTAGCACAAAAAAACTTTATTCCGCTATTGACGAGTTAACAAAAAACTATAATTTCGACGCTATATTTATTATGCCTTCGGCGATTGCAAGCGTAATCGGGTTTGACCTTGCAGGCGTTGCAAGAGATTTATCGGCTAAATTTAATAAGATTATTATATCCTTTGACGTAGGTTTAAGCCTTGACTATTATCAAGGCAACCAAGTAGCTAGTTTAAAACTAATCGAACAATTCTCCAAGCCTTCTTGTGATAAGAAGAAAAATTATTACAATTTGTTAGGCGGTTTTGTCAACGAATTTAACTACGAAGCCGATACAAGGGAAATAGTCGACTTGTTACATAACGCATTATTTCTTGAACCAAATTTTGTATATAACGGCGAAAATACTATTGAAAACTTTTCAAATATAACTTCTGCCGAATTTAATATCGTAACAAGTAGAGAGGCTATTCCTACCGCCGAATATTTGCAAACCAAATTTAATATGCCTTACATTTATTTTAGGCCTTATGGCTTTGATAATACCATAAAGAGTTTGCAAGAAGTAGCGGAAAAGTTCTCTTTACAAATAAATCACGACTTTTTAAGGCGAGAAAAAAATAAATATTTTAATATTTATGAACAAATTAAAAATATTATTAAATTTGTGGGCAAGGAAATCAGCGTATACGCTAAGTACGACATAGCTTACGGCATTTCTAAATTTTTAGAAGAAGAACTTTGCGCAAAAGTTGAGAAATTGACCGACAAAGAGAATACTACGGCGTATTGTAGTTACGACGAATATATAGTTACTCACAAAGATTATTCGGGCATAATATTTACTAACGACCAAGTCTTAAAATTATTAGGCAAAGATAGGCGTTTGCAAGTTGACAACCCTGTCTACGCTTATAAAATGCTTAGCCCGTATTCGTTGCCCCTAGTATCCTTTTCGGGGGCTTGTCACATTTGCCAACTTATTTCTGCCGAACTAATCGGCGATAGATTTTAATTAAAAAGGTATACCTCCCTTTTTTATTGATAGAAGCGTCCTACTAAGTTGTAGGACGCTTCTATCAATTATATTAAAATTAAATTTTAGTTTTAGCTTAGTTTTCTTTTAAGCTTTCTAGTTCGTGAGCTTTTTTTAGGTCTTTTTCTACGCCTACGCCATTTTTGTAACAGTCGATTAAGCAATCTAAGCAATGCGCATTTCCATTATCATATCCCTTTTGATACCAGTAGAAAGCTTTTTGTTGGTTACTAACCCTGTCTTCTTCTCTTAAATTTGCCCTTTGCATATATTCGTCGGCAACTAGAACAATGGACGGCGTATAGTTTAGACAAGAAGCCTTTATTCTCCACTTAAATCGCATATTGCTAGCTTTTCCAAAAATATCATTTGAAAAGTCTGCCTCTTGCTTAATTTTTTCGTAAGTTATTTCGCCTAAAATGTAGGCGGCTTCGCCAGAACCGTCGTTTACGGCTTTTCTAAGTCTTTTTTGAGTTACTTGCGTTTGCCCGTTAGTGTTTGTGGGTAATTTTGCAAGTAGCAATATAGCGTCTTTTTGTTGTTTTGCAATGGCTTTTTTAAAATATTCGCAAGCAATATCTTCTTTTTGGTCGTTAGAATATAGTTGGTAGAGAGTAAATAGCGCGTCGATGTTACCACGTTCTAGCTCCTGCTTTGCTATTTGATAAGGCGTATAGGTAAAGCCGTCGAGGAGTCTTTTTTCGGCAAGCAGAACTACTTGACCGCCAATTTCTTCGTCGCTTGTAGTTTGCGAGGCAATTTTGCAGTACTGCTCGGCTTCCTGATTAGTTATTTCGACATATCCGTTATCAAATAGATTGACAATTTCTAAACAAGCGTTGGGAAAAAATTGTTTAGCCGAATGACGAATATAGCTTATACCGCAAGCAAGGTCTTTTTTGCAAGCGTTACCAGCAAGCGTCATAATACCTAGATAGAACCAAGCGCCTCTATGCCCAAGTTGGCTAGATTTGTCAAACAAATCATAGGCAAGGTCGTCTTGCTTATTTTTGTAGGCGATTACTCCTTGCCGATACAACTGTTGACTTTTGTCGGCGCAGTCTAACTTAGCGTAATAGTCGTCATAATACTGTTTATCTTTGTAATCTGTGTTCAATGTCGCCCCTTTTTAAATACTAGAAACTAGTTGTTTAACTAATTTAATTATATCTTAGTATTCTGTTGATGTCAATATTCTTTACGTTATCTTAGCTCGCCAGTAATGCTCAAAGAAGATTAAAAAGCAATTTATTAGAAAAAATTTTAACAATAATATGCAAGTTATTTAATAATGTAGAAGTTAAATGCAAGCTAATAATATTTTGTACAAAATATTAAAAATATATCAATCGTGAATAGTTTCAAGAAAATTTCACAAAAATAGACTTGTATTCTTTATCTTTTAATGCTACAATATGCTTAATGTCTTCAAGATAATATAGAGGCGATTTTTAAGCGTTTTTATACTATTTTATTTAATTACTACGTTGTAATTCTAATTAAATAAACAGAAATGATATTTTTACATAAATTTTTAAAATATCTACTTTTAGAAAAGGCACGAAAATTTGTATATCGCCTATGTTTAATTTGTAATATTTTTAGATATATTTATTATATTAATCTTAACTAGGTTTAGATTAACCGTAGTTGAGCAAAAATAATCTTAGCGACAAAAAGGAGAAATATGATTTGGTTTATTGTTGATTCTACATTTGGAATTGAAAAAATATACGCTGAAAAAAACAACGTAAAAATTGTAAATCTTAGGCTTAACCTAGACGAAAAGGTCTATGAGGAAGGTACGGAGCAAGAGTGGGATACTTTTTTTGAGGCATTTGAAAAGAGCAAAAGTTTTCCTACCACAAGTCAGCCTAACCCACAAGACTACATCAACGCAATCGAGTCTATTAGGCTTGAAGACCCAACTTCTAAGATAGTGGTGCTTACCATTTCCGAAACGCTTAGCGGTACTATTAACTCGGCAAAACTTGCGTGCAAAAATTATAAAGATATTGTTATTTTTGACTCCGGCACAACTTCGGTTAGCGCCCGTGTCGCTTTTGAAGAAATTGTTAACTACTCTAAGGACAAAACATTTGAAGAAACTGTCAAGGCTATCCCCACCATTTTAAAGAATGTTTATATATATTTCATTCCAAAGACAATGGAATATTTAAAGCGTGGCGGACGAGTAGGGCTACTTGCCTCGGTTGTAGCTACCGTGTTAAGTATCAAACCTATATTCTGTTTTCACTACGGCAAAGTTTCCGTTCCCAAAAAAGCGATTGGCATCAAAATGGCGATTGCTAGCGCAGTTGGTCTTGTTCCGCAGACATTTAAACGCATAACAGCTTGTTATATTCACTCAAAGGAGAATTTGCCAATACTACTTGAAAAATTGACCGAGCGGTTTTCTTTAAAGAAATTAGAAGCTTTCGCTGTTAGCCCGGTGCTAGGCTCTCACATCGGCATGGGTACAATCGGCGTAATTTACCTCAACAACTACACATTATAGCCATCTAGCGCATAAGCAAATCGCAAAGAGTTTGTCATTTAGAAGAATAAAATTAAGCGTTATGCCTAGGCTGATAACAATTAAATAGAGCTTACAGTTTGCTAATAATTTTTTAAGGGCAGTAGGGTAGAAATAAGAAAGTTAGAAATAAGAAAGATAATATTTACTTTTACTTTATAAAAATAGAGCAAGGACAAAAGTCCTTGCTCTATTTTTATAACCCGATAACTAACGCAACAAATCTCTTTGCAACAGTAAGGTTCGGTTTATGCGCTTTTGGTGGAGACGAGGGGAGTCGAACCCCTGACCTATGCGTTGCGAACGCATCGCTCTACCAACTGAGCCACGCCCCCATAATTTATTTAATTTTTTTATAATATGCTACTTGACTACCAGCAATCTTTTCTTTGCCGTTGGTAGAGCAAGCTCTTCCGGGTCGCAATTACAAATTGCTCCCCGCTTTGGCTAACAAATTGCCAAAGGGCAATTTGTCTTAACGCGTCGC